>NZ_PVWO01000312.1 GCF_003003845.1 Chamaesiphon polymorphus CCALA 037
TTGCAGAAACTTTAAATTACACAATTCATTATACCTCGACACCGAAGAAGTTGTCCGACCGTCACTAGGCAGTACGCTTGAATGTTCGAGTTTGTCGAGCGATCGGAATCGAGCATTTTAGCCTATAAATTGAGAAATATTAGATTGGTGATATTACAAAATTTATTCGACTCGATCTGGTAATAAAAATCTGACTTTTACAACACAAAAAAGAGTTACAATTCACGATCGAATATTAAAAAAAAGGGGGAATAAGCAACAAAGCTTATTTCCCCTAAAATATTTACACAGGAAAGTTAATTTGCGGTTAGGCAAAGACAAACTGGCTGGCATTACCAGGAGTCAAACTACTAGCTTGAATTCCGGTTAGTAAGGCTAGAGATTTGCCACCAAAGTCGATCGAAGTATCCGCACCAATTTGAGTTAATTTAATCGTGCTAGCACTGATGCCCAAACTCGCAGCACCCTGAATGCCGATAACATCGGTACCGACTTGGAAATCGACGACGGTATTCGCCGCACCAGGAATTTCGGCATTCGCAATCCAGAATTGGTCGGCACCAGCACCGCCAGAGAGGATATTACCGCCACCAGCACCGACAAACAACTTATCGTTACCATCGCCACCTAAAGCGCGTCCGTTGGTACCGAGGAACAGAGTATCGTTACCAGCACCCGCAGAAATCCGATAATCTTTGGCATCATTCGCCTCGAAGATATCGTCGCCAGCTTGACCGAACACCCGATCGCCATTAGCTACAAAAATCGTGTCGGCACCGCTCCCCGTATCGATCCGGTTGTCACCCGCCGCCGCGCCAGCAATCGGTACATCGACTGTATCGTTACCAGCACCAGTAAAAACACTATCGTTAAACCCATCGAATCCTGGTGTTACCTTAGCGATGAGATTATCGTTACCCGCCGTCCCCGATACTTGCGTAACGGTCGATAGTGGTTTGGCTAGCTCCAAAACGATCGATTCGTTATTGTCGGGTGCAGTCGCCGATCGACCTGTCGAGAACGGATAATTGTTATCGTTAGCAACCAAAATTGTGTTGTTATCGAGTACGATCACATCTTCGATCGTCACGAAGGGGAAGGTAAATTTGGTGCTGCCATCTTTATTCAAGTCGTTGGGGTCTTGAATATTGAGTAGATCGACAACTTCTTCTTTAAAGACATTTCCGTTGGCATCTTTTTTAGAAAGGTCTACTTTGTAGATCTTTTTGAATAGAGCCGTCGCACCTTGTCCGCCATCGCGTTCGATGACGAGGTATTCGTTTTTATTGATGACTGCAAAATCGCCGATCGCATTTCCGGTTGCTTCCATTTTGTAGAAACCGAGTTGACCTTTGTATTTCTGGCTGGCAACATCAAATTCATAGATGCGGAGCGAACCAGCCGGATCGCCAAATACGGTACCTTCGAGCAAGGGATACAAGGTAGACTTATCGGGCGAAATTGCCATCCCTTCAAAGCCACGCGAACCGCCTAAATTGGCTACCGCAGGCGTGCCGACAAATTTGTCGCGTACTAGGTCGCCAGTACCGGGGAAGTCCGTGAAGAAGGCATCGACACCCAAATTGATGAACTGTTCTAATTCTTTTTTAGGGTCGCCTTTGTAGTCGGAAGCTAGGAAGACACCTTCGTTGCGGAAGGTATAAGGATGTACCTGTAAACCAGCTTTGTGAGCGTCGGTTACTAACGTGGTAGGCGTACCCAAAACTCGATCGGCTTCGTTAATTTGACCGTCGCCGTTGAGGTCGTCTGGTTTGCCATCTTTGTCATTGTCTACCGTACTGGAGGGCACGATCAGGCGTTTGTTGGGGCCGATACCCGCTGCATATTTGGCAATGTTGGTGAGTTCGGCAGGTTTGGTCAGATCGCCATAAGTCCGCGCATCGCCGCTGACGATAAAGTCATAGGGTTTGCCTGTCGCACCGCCATACAACTGCACCAATGGGATATCGATCTTGGCGGCGGGCATGAATTTATCGTTAATTTCTTTGAGATTGCTTACCTCAAAGGATTGGATAAATACCCGCTTGGGATCGGTAAAGTTACTCGCAACTAAGGTATCGACGAGTTTTTGACCGAGATTGACATTAATCTTGGTGCCGTCAAGCTTAGTACCTTCCGATGCAAAATAAGTCGGGTGCTTTGTTTCGGGATAGATACCGATTTTGCGTCCGGTCTCTTTCTCTACTTGTTTGACTAGATCGATGACTTCTTGCAAAGTGGGGACTTTTAAGCCATCGTTATCGTACTTAGTACCGCGCAAAGCTGGGAGCCGTTCGATCGCGTTTAGCTCTTTGACTTCTGCGAGGGTAAAGTCTTCAGCAAACCAACCGCCCACCTTGACGCCATCGACGGTTTTGACTGTCAATCGATCGGCAAATTTGGCAAACTGGGCGACATTCGTACTGGTGTCGGTATTGTTGATCTCAAACTTGCCACTCGCATCGCGTTTGATGGTGCCATCAGCGTTTAAAGTCACCACGCCCAACAGCGGCTCGTGACGGGCGATTAAGATCCCATCTTTGGTCGTTACTAAGTCTGGCTCGATAAAATCTGCACCATCAGCGATCGCCAGTTTATAAGCTGCGAGGGTATGTTCGGGACGCTCGCCGCTCGCACCGCGATGTCCGAGGACTAAGGGGGCACTGCCATCGAGAGTTAGGAACTTGGTTTTAGCTAAGACATCAGGGTTTTGAGGCGATCGAACAACTGGACTAGTAATTTGGTCGCGTGCTGAGTCCGCCGTACCGGGGAAATCGGAGAAGAAACCATCGACACCAGCATTAATGAAGGCTTTATATTCTTCGAGCGGATTGCCGTTGTAGTCCGAAGCTAACCGTCGCGGTTCGTTGCGGAAGGTATAAGCATGGACGAGCAAGTTATTGGCATGAGCGTCGGCAACCAAAGATGAAGGGGGGAGAATGGTGCGATCGCGTTCGTCTACCAAACCATCTTTATTAACATCATCTGCCTTACCATCTTTATTAGCATCAACACCCTTGCTAGAAATAATCATCGGCTTCCAGGGGCCGATCCCATCTGCATAGGTGGCAATTTCTGCCAAACCTGCTTTAGTCTGTAAATCAGCGTAGGTGCGTTTGTCGCCCTTGACGGTGAAGTCATAGGGTTGCTTGTTGACATCCTCATAAATCAGCGAACCATCGAGCGCGACATCAAACGCATCCAATAACTGCACCAACGGTAAATTGGTTTTGCCGTTGAGTTCTTTGAGGTTGGACACTTCAAAGGATTGGATGAAGACGCGGCTGGGGTCGGTGAACCCAGTTTTTTGCAGGGTCGCCAGGAGGGGTTCTTCCAGAGATAATTTGAGATTATCGTGGAAAGTTGGGTGCTTGGTTTCGGGGTAGATGCCGATCTTCTTACCAGTATCGGCTTCTACTTGCTTGAGGAGGTTAATGACTTCTTCAAATGTGGGAATTTCATACAAGTTATTAAATACTTGCGTCCGCTCGCTCTGCGGCATAATCGCCCGTAAGGTCTTGATTTCTGCCAAAGTGAAGTCTGAAGCAAAAAAGCCTTCTTCGGCGACGCCATCGACCATTTTAGTGGTTTTCCGGCTGGCAAATTCGGGTTTATCCTTGACGTTAGTGGTGTTAATCATGTTCGGCTCGTGCCGAGCGATGAGGACACCATCTTTGGTCGAAACTAAGTCGGGTTCGATGAAGTCTGCGCCGCGTTCGATCGCGAGTTTATAAGCACCGAGCGTATGTTCTGGCAATTCGCCACTCGCACCGCGATGTCCGATAACGATCGGGGTTTTGCCGCCCAAGGTCTTGAGCATAGTCGCAGCCGGATTGGGAGTCGCGATCGGCGCATCTAATAATTTACCAGTCGCATCGAAATGTAATAAATAAGGGCCGAATTCTTCACCGACCCAAAATGTCCCATCTTTGGCGATCGTGAAGGATTCTAAGTCAAAATCTGCACCTGTTAATAGTCGATCGGCAGTATTTTGATTCGTAATATTAAACGGAACTTTCTTGTCAGGATCGGAGAATTGAACGAAGTTTAAAACTTTAATACTGCCATCGCCACCTGCTTCGTAGCCTCGAAAACTAGGATCTAAACGATACAGCCGTAAGAGAAAATCGGCACTGTTATCTTTACCGCCATAACCATTGTCTGCTAAATACCAAAAAGAATTGCCATCAGCAAATTGAACGCCACTGAGTCCTTGGACTGGTTGGGAAGCAAACGGTGTGGTTCTGCCATTAGTTGGGTTTGCTACTGCGCTGCCAGATTTGGGGCCAGCCGCAAACGTATCGGCGGGAAGAACTGCAAAACCTTTGAGCGTGACGATTGGAGTTTCCATGACTAGCCTATGTACTTATTCTGTTGTTGGCAAATGTAGCGATCTCGTTGCTTGATCGGGGTATGTAGAAATTGAGAAAAGAGCAGAGATTTAAGATTTAAATCCCCAGCTTTAGAGGTGGAATGCTGCGATCTCTGGGTTTAACTCCAAGCGACCGAAAAGATTGGGATAACCTTCTCATGTTGATGTTAGTAAGAAATACTGTCGCGCTAGATCGCTTGTCTATACTCAAAAAAATCTCATATACTTGGGTTAATTTTAGAGATAGAGACTGCAAAGATAGTTTAGTGTTTCCGAAAGGATATTAGCATTTACATCAATAATTTGGCGTTAAAATTGCCTTATTAGCAAGTTAAGCATTGATTAAGATCGCCTAAATTAAAAGCAAGATCCAGTCCTAAAAACCAATTACATCGATCGCTAAGAATTATTGACAACAAAAGATCCCGCAGGGTTTGCATCGGCGAGATTGGTAAATATTTTTGAAGAATTTTTAACTTTCAGCAATCGATTTATCAAACACAGATTGAGTGAATATTTACATCGGTCGATCGACTGATTTTCGATCGGCGATGGATGACTCAATATAAGAGAACCTCGTGGCTGCGCGCCGCTGACAGCGGCGTTCGCTCGTAAACCCTAGACGCCGAGCGTTATCTCCAGCCTTGCCTCTGGCGATACGGCAAAGCCACAGACGAGCGTAAGCTCGGAGTGCCGTCGATCGATCGGTTGCTTGGAGGGCGATATCTAAATTAGCAGGAGTTTGAGCGATCGCATTAATTAAAAATAAGCTGTTTATTGTCTAAAGTTAACGACCGAATTTTATGTGCAATCGCAAGATTCACTCGGCACTACTTTAGAAGCAAAGTATATAATACTAGCTCGAATTTTATCCAATTACTTGAATCGGATTTAACTTGCTGTTAACGATATAACAACTTTATAAGTCTTAGATCGCTGGATATCTGTGATTGAAATCTCCAAATACCATCCGTGACAATTCGATAAGTTCAACTATTTTGAAATCGGCGAAGAACTTCATAGAATTCAAAGTAATCTACAGATTGTGATGCTATGCAAACAAGAATTAGTTACCGATTCATTTCGTCAAACTCTTGAAAAAATGGAATTACAGCGATCTCTGTGAAAGAGCATGAGCGGTTGAATCAAATTCTCAAGACAGTAGAGCGACCGATCGATTTACCGATCTTTACTGGAGAAATGGTGCTAGCAACCTTACAACAGATCGTTTCTATTAGCAACGACCATTTTGGTAAGCTAGCTCAGGGCAATTACTGGCGCAAAGCACACGATCGAGTTATCGATAAATATCCCTCTGTCCGCTCTTTTTCAGCCGACCATTTTGGCAAAATCAGTTGCGATCGGGATCTATTAGAGCGGGAATTGACAGATGCAGATATTCAGGGTTTACGGCTCTGGGTGCAAAAATTTATTGAAGAATGCGAACGTTCCAATCGGAACTTTAGAGATATTTTGCACAATTCAAATATTTCACTCTCAGCAACATATTTTTTAGAGACTTAATTTGTAGCTAGCTTCTGTCAAATCCGCTAAATGATGCTTAACTTGCCGATCTTCCCTGGTACTAGACAAGATTGAAGTGTAAAAATGGTAACAAACTACACCACCCGGTTGGATTTTCTAACTGGAGTGTAGCAGACTTAGTTCGACGATCGCACCAACAGTATCTACTCCAAAATCTGGAACTGCACCTATCTAAATTTTATGTATACAAGTACTGCAAATTATCCGCTCGGTAGACGGGTAAAATGTTTCAACTTTACTCAAAATCATCCGACAGGCTCGGATATCATCGAGATCTCTTATGGAGAAGTCATCTCGATCGATCTACCAGAGAATTACCAAGAGTTTAATAATCCCCTTACTGATGAAAGCTGGGAAGTAACAGGCTACTCAATCAAAGTCGATGCTGGCAAGATCTCGGAAGTTATTTTCGATCTAAAAAGAAACTCAATCAGTCGATAGCTTGTCAAGGTCATTCGATCGCGCATACTTGTTATCATTAGAGCAATCTCATCATCTAAGCTCTCAATATTTGTAACTGATTTAGATCGCCAAACTTACGATCGATCGCGGTAACTTAGCACTTCATCCGAACGCTCCGATACATCCACCCGTCTGTGTTTGCGCTGGAGCCAATTATCGAACGAAAACCAATTGAATCGACATGTAGCTAAGAGTGCGAATAGTACGATTCCATAGATGAGTTGACTGGTGGCAATTTCCCATTTTTGAACCGATGTAACTCCCATCATCAGCATTACCATCAACGCAGATGTGACAATTAAAGCGATCCGAGTTGATAACCCCAAAATAATTAAAACCCCGACTACAAGTTCGATAATCGGTACGAGGTAGGCATTTAGGCGCACCAACGGTTCGGGAAAATAAGACCCTTGCAAAGTTTTGACTGTCTGTTCGACAAAACCAGGAATATTGCCGATTCTGGTGAAGCCATGATTGAAAAAATTTACACCAATTAGCAACCGCAGCAGTAAATGTGCGACAGCTAAATCTCGTGGCTTAAGACTAACATCAGTTCTAGTATCGTACATATTAGATCCTCCAATTAATTAAGAAAAATTAGAATTATTTCCAGTCGATCCTACGGGGGATTTA
>NZ_PVWO01000313.1 GCF_003003845.1 Chamaesiphon polymorphus CCALA 037
GCGATCCTGCTGCGCGACGGTCTTTTTGACCCAGGCTCCATCGATCTACCACCTTCTCTAACATACAAGGCGGACTTTGCATCACTAGCCACGATTTCAATCGTTGGCTACTCCAGCAACTTACAGCAAATTGCGATCGAATGTGCCACAAAATTAGCGAATTTTTTCTAGATAAAGACCACAATGATGAAACCAACTTAGAGTATTATCGTCAGTGATGTTCTCGATCGCGATGGCGATCGCCCGAACGGCTTGCCGTCTGCGACAGCAATCGAGCGAGTCAGCAGTTCGAGCACCAAGAAAACGGAGAATTTCTTTCAATTTAGACCAACATAATTCAATTGGAGACAAATCAGGAGAATAAGGTGGGAGAAATTTAACTTTTGCCCCAACAGATTTAATTAAATCTTCAGCTCTCTGGGCGTGATGTACGGGAAGATTGTCCATAACTACAATCGCACCAACCCATAATTGAGGTAGTAATATTCGTTTGATATAAACTAAAAAACTGGCAGTATCTAACCCACCTGTCAATGTCATAGTGGCAATCAATCCTTCATCACTCATCGCACCAATTAGGGTCAGATTTTTACCGCGAACGGCTTGCCGTCTGCGACAGCAATCGCCAGGACAATCATCATAGACCCTTACGCCACCTTCACCTCGACCATAACGCCTAGTCATAGAGCGGTTGATGCCTGTTTCATCAATAAATATTAAGTTTCTGATATCAAGTGTCTCTAGCCATTGTCGCCACTCATATCGTAACTTTTTGACTCTCTCTGTCTCGCGTTCGCTGGCAACTATAGTTTTGCTTGGTGCGCTTCCATGGTCGGGAGCGACGCACTTCGGACGGGTCTCCCGTCCGAGAAGGTGCGTCAAGACAGACCCGACCGGAGCGCATCCGCTTTTTTCTTCTTAATTTCATCCGATCTAAAGTACGACACAAGCTAGATTCGCTAACTTTTACTCCTATTTGCGACTGGATTACTGATTGAATTTCTCTCAAGTAAATGTCATTTTTTACAGCTACTATTTTTCTTAAGATTTCTCGATCGCCATAATTTAGCTTCGACCGAAGATCTCCTCCTCGCGGTTTGGCCGCAATCTCCCCTGTTTCTCGGTACTGACGTAATAGTTTCCTGATGAACGATAAACTGACTTTAAATCTTGCCGCCAATGCTCGCTGCGAACCTTCTTTATTTTGATAAGCGGTTAGTATTTTTGTTCGCAAATCGAGAGAGTATGCTGCTGCCATGTTTTATTTTTATTTACCTGCTTTTATTTTCTCATTTTTGTGGTTCATTCGATCGCAATTTGCTGTAGGTTATCTAGAGCCAGTCCTTTCAATGCGAACGTTTGTATTGCTTTCTCGATCGCCATATCATGCGGTTTTGAAGTTGATGCAATTATGGCGTGCCCCTTTTCGATCGATAAATCGCTCGTCATTCGATCGAAAAGGGGCACTACACCACTAATATCAATTGAATAGAGAACGGGTTTGCGCCATTCCCCGATTAGTTCTTCTGTTCGCGTTGAAAGGGCTGGTTATCTAGAGCCTAACTAACCGCCCTAATCGGTGCTAATATCTCGCCGTAAAGGTGTTCGATTCGATCGACGTTTCCTTTGAGGGTATAAGAGTCTAAGACGCGCTGACGGGCAGATTTGCCCAACATCTCGCGCCATGCGGCATGTTCTCGCAGCACGGGAAGTAAGGTGCGGAGTTGACCGGAAACGCCTTGAGTATTAATGACCACTCCAGCATCGCCTGCAATTACGGAAGCATCGGCACCTGCATCGGTAGCCACACAGGCGAGTCCACAAGACATAGCTTCTAAGAGCGACAGGGATAAACCTTCAACGAGCGAAGGCAGAATAAACACATCCGCACCGCGTAAAATTTCGATCCGCCGCGCATCATCGCGAATCGCACCCAGCCAAATTACCCCATGTTCGACATTGTAAAATGGTTCGAGATTGGGTTTGAGCGGGCCATCGCCGACTAATAAGAGTTTGCAACCGTAGTTGCCCATGTTGCAATATTTCCAAGCCTTGAGCAGCGATTCAACATTCTTTTCAGTAGAGATCCGTCCCTGATACACGTAGATTTGACTGGCTTTAAACTCTGCCTTGAGATTGCTAGCTCCTGGGGTATATTTTTGTTCGTCTACACCATTGGGAATGACGATGATGCGATCGCGTGCTACGCCAAGTTTGACTAATAAATCTTGCTGCTCCTCACAGAAGATAATCGTGCGATCGTACCTAGCCAAAAATGGCGCGTAGAGTTGATAGGCTAATAATTGAGTCGTGGAAGTGACATTGCGACGTTTGCCATCGTAGGGTGTGTGAAATGTCGAAATCAGCGGTAAATCTAGCTCTTGGCAAATTTCTGGGAGCAAAAAATCTAGCGGCGATAAACTCAAAGAAGCATGAACGATGTCTGGTTTGCGACGGCGGAGCGACCTTTCGAGAATGCGTTTGGCTCTAATTGTGGGAATCGTAAATACTTGAGATTTGTACAGAAATGGCAATGGCACCTCGTCACCATCAGCTTTAGTATCTGCAAAATGCATAAAGCTCACTTTGTGCCCGCGATTAGTTAAGGCACTCGTAATTTCTCGACTATAGGTAACATTGCCACAAAAAGGCGTTTTCTTTCCCAGCCACGCAATATGCATTTTCGTTAAATCGATCGGTACTTTGTAACTGCGGATCTTGAGGATTCAATCTATAGACAGTTATGGTGATAAGATCGGCAGCCGAATTCTAGATCGGTGTCGAACGCTTAGTAACTCTTCAATATACCAGAAAAGCTTACACTAGAGATAGTGTCTGGATGACAAAAGATCGGCTTCGATCGGCACAAATCGCAGTTGAGATCGTTCTCTAGCAGCCGCAAGCGAACATTTATGCCAACCACAAAACCTACCTAGATCTAATTCGAGGGAGCGATCGGATGTTGAATCTCGATCTGGAAGCGAGCAACTCTAGAATCGGGATTGAAGTGGTAGTTTGTGCGATCTTATACGGCTGGCAATCCAAATTATGGATTGGATTTGGGTGGTAATTCTAATGGAATACTCCCTAAGATCCCCGTCCGAAAATCATTCAAAATTAGATGCGATGTTCGTTCGAGATCGCCGCGATACTTTTCATTCGCTAGTTGATGCAGGTATTCTTCCCCACTCAAAGTAGTCGGAATCGAACCGTATCTATCTTCAAATCCAGAGACGTAGCCCAACTCCTGACACAACTCGATTAATGCGGCAGATATGCGCTGGCGATCGTATCCAGCTTCGCCGATATCGTCACAGATCGCTAGTTTAACGGCTGCTGCTTGGTCGTCGAGGCGTCCGGGAATGATGCCAGGAGCATCTAACAATTCTAATCGATCGGAAATTCTCACCCACCGCAGCGATTTAGTCACCCCCGCGCGTCTGGCACTTTCGACCACTCGCTTATTGAGCAAGCGATTGATCAGAGCTGATTTACCGACATTAGGAAAGCCGATGACGACCGCACGTACCGGACGCGGTAACATGCCGCGTTCTTTGCGTTTTTGGTTGATGGCAACGCCGACAGATTGAGCTGCTTTAGAAATAGCGGCAACCCCCGTACCCTGTTGTGCGTTAGCAAAAAATGGCTGTTCGCCTTGAGAGATAAACCATTCCGCCCATAATTCTTTAACGGTAGGCGGGATCGCATCGACCCGATTGACGATGAGTAATTTGTGTTTATTGCCAATCCAGGTTGCCAACAGTGGGTGATAAGTGGCAAAAGGAATCCGCGCATCCCTTACTTCGAGCACGACATCAACTTTTTTGACTTGTTCTTGCAGTTGGCGTTCGGCTTTGGCAATATGTCCGGGATACCATTGAATCGCAGGTATGGGCATGATAAACGGGTTTGCAGTTATTCAGTTACCAGTTTAACCGCTAGACTCGGAATTTATGCGTGGATGGGTGGGAGAGGGGGAAAGGGGTGGATGGGTGGATGGGTGGATGAGTAATGGGTAATAGGTAATAGGTAATGGGTAATGGGTAAAAAATGACGAGCGATGCATTATTCCCAATCCGCAATCCTGTCTTGATGCGCGCTTGTCGGGAAACCAGACGAGCGCGCATCGCAAAATCCAAAATCCAAAATCCCCATCTCCAATGCCCAGATTGTTTAAAGGGTTGTGTCGATCGAGCGACTTGTGGCGATCGCGGAGCTTAAAATATTGAGACTATTATAAATTTGCATAATATGACTCAACAAACAGTAATTATTACCGGAGCCTCGTCAGGTGTCGGATTGTATGCGGCGAAAGCCATGGCGGACAGGGGTTGGCATGTGGTGATGGCTTGTCGCGATCTCAATAAGGCAGAACAGGCGGCGCAGTCACTCGGCATGTCTTTAGATAGCTATAGCATCATCCATATCGATCTCGGATCGCTAGAGAGCGTCAAGAAATTTGTCGGGGAGTTCCGCGCGACTGGCAAATCCTTAGATGCTTTAGTCTGTAATGCGGCGGTATATCTACCATTGCTCAAACAGCCGATGCGATCGCCAGAAGGCTATGAATTGAGTGTGGCTACCAATCATTTCGGGCATTTTCTGCTGTGCAAGTTGCTCCTAGATGACTTAAAAGCTTCCCCTGCACCAGATAAACGTTTGATTATTTTAGGTACGGTTACGGCCAATTCTAAAGAGCTAGGCGGCAAGATTCCGATTCCCGCACCCGCAGATTTAGGCGATTTACAAGGCTTGGCGGCAGGATTTAAAGCCCCAATTTCGATGATTGATGGCAAGCCATTTAAGGCGGGTAAGGCTTATAAAGATAGTAAGCTGTGCAATATGATGACCAGTCGCGAGTTACATCGCCGCTATCACGATAGCACTGGGATTGTCTTTAATACGCTCTATCCCGGTTGCGTTGCCGATACGCCGCTATTTCGGAATAGTTATCCCTTATTCCAGAAGATCTTCCCCTGGTTCCAAAAAAATATCACCAAGGGTTATGTGTCTCAGGAGCTAGCTGGAGAAAGAGTCGCTCAAGTAGTCGTCGATCCAGAGTTCAAGCAATCTGGCGTGCATTGGAGTTGGGGCAATCGTCAACAAGCCGGACGCAAGGGCTTCGTTCAGGAATTGTCAGACAAAGCCAGCGATGACAAAGCAGTAAGGATGTGGGATTTGACTGAGAAACTAGTTGGATAGTGGATAGTGGATAGTGGATAGTGGATAGTGGATAGTGGATAGTAGATAGTTGATTTCGGATTGAAAATAGTGCAAATAATGCGTCGATCGTCAGTTCTTACCGATTACCCATCCACCCATCTACCCATCCACCCATCCACCCATCCACCCCTCTATCCCCTAACGATCGCGCGCTGAAGTTCGGATTGGATAATATTTGTCAAGTGTCCGCTGCGGGAAATATTAGCTCGCGGCTGATGCTGACGCACGGAGGGGAGGCGATACCATGGTAGCGAGGGGTACTCATGATGCTCCCAGTGGTAGCCGAAGTGATAGCAAGTCAAAAACGACCAGACGAGCGGCAAATTGCTGCTGACGGCGTTGTGAGAATTTTGATGCTGACTGGTTGGTGTCGCTCTACCACCCGATCGATGGGGTAAGTAAGTCCCAAACAAGAAGAGTTGAATGGAACTCAGCACGATCGGTAATACCCAAAATAAAAACAGGTTGGCGATCGGTACGTGAAAGACCAAAAATAGGGTAAAGAAGATAACTTTCATCCCAAAGAATAGGACGACTTTTTGTCGAAAATCCAAATATTCTTGCATGAACTTGAGATACCAAGCCCCAAAGCTATCGCGAACGCCATCGTGAAAATCGGGATCTCCGACTCGACCGGGTTGGAGATGGTGTTGCCAGTGGTGATGTGCTAGTTTTTGATAAGGTAGGAGCGCGTATAATGCCAGTGCAAATTGGCCGATCCAGTAATTGACACGGCGATTTCCCGGCAGAATGGAGCCATGAATTGCATCGTGAGCGACAATAAATAGCCCAGTCTGGATAAATGTTCTGGCTAAAATAACTGGTACGATCCCAAACGGTAATAGTGTAGGGACATCGATCGCAAAGACAATGCCAAGACTCACGATCCAGAGCGCGACGATCGCGCTGGCTACCATAATTCCAGTCAATTGCGGTAATTTACGATCGTGCTGCACGCAATTCTGTCTCACTGAGTAACACCATAGTTTCTGCACCAACTCTTCCAAAGGTTGGCTCTTGCCCTAGCGGCATTTCAATTAGATACGTCCAATGTTGCGCTTCAAATTTGATACTGCGCACGATGCCTTCCCCGCCTGCGAAGCTGACCCTCTGAGCGCGTTGGAATTTATGTAATTTGTCGATTGTTGGCATCATCGATCGAACCTCGTGACTTCATTCTTGATGTTTTCTATTACAACAGAAATTAACAATTTTATAATGTATCTTTCTAAGGAAAAAAATATGGATTCATCTATACCTTTTGACTGCACTAAAATATGAGTCTTTCTCTACATGCTGTCGTCCGCTCGTTAGATGGTTACCAAAAACCGAGGATTCGATCGTCAAAACTTGCGCTGTGTCAAGCATTAGAGCTTTATATTCGCTTAGATGCGTCAGTGGTTTTATCCAAATTCTCTCGATCGATGCGAGAATTTGCTCGATCTAATTGTTAGTTTGCAAACATCAGGATAGTTCGATAAAACTGTTTTTCGATCGCTCGTCGATCGTTAGATAAAATTTAAGACAACTATTTTTAATCGTTCGATCGAGTCGATTTTTACGATCGCGATCGGTAGCATTTTTTAGATCGATCGCGTCAATACCCCATCAGCACAACGATCCCCACCTTTTTGTAGAAGGCGGGGATCGTAACTAACATCATTTTGTCCTGTCGGAGAGGCTACGCCAATTGGATAATTATATTGCCATAATCTATTATCCATCCGACTCTCGATCGATAGCGATCGATCGCTCCATACTCAC
>NZ_PVWO01000314.1 GCF_003003845.1 Chamaesiphon polymorphus CCALA 037
TATTTGTATGATGTAGAAAAAGAGGCTCGTTGTTGTTGTTATTTAATATATAATTTTTGTATAAGATAACCAGTACCACCCGCTTGTGAAAATACCAAGATTCGCTTTTCATCAGCCTGGAAAGCATTTGTTTCGGCGACATTACTCGAATTAGAACGCTGAGATAGTTGATAGCGTCCATCCTTGAGCATCACGCGCTTGCTGCGTCCAGTCACCTCGGCTACTAAAGTCCCAAAATGCCAGTTCAGACTATCGAGTAAGCTGTTGACTGGGGGTAGCATCGACATCCGTTCGATTAACCCATCCCGCACGGCTAGAGCTTCTTGGGAAATAATCGGATTGCCGTTTTCGTCGGTCATTAACTCGCTTTTAATTGTGCCATTTTCATCCTGGGACACCTGATAAACGTGGACTGGGAAAGCAGTGAGTAAATACTCGATTATCCCTTCTTTGGGGGTGAAGTCAATTGCCCGCATATCACCCCACTCACTAGCCGGAATCTCTGCTAATCGCCGTTCCATCGATGCTGCTCCAGTAGATACCAGTTGCACCACACAAGCATGTCCAGCAGCCAAATCTCGTTCGAGGCAATCGATGAGTGTGGGCACTTTTGCAGCACAAATCAGCGCATTAAAGAACCGGAGCTTAACGCTTTCAAATACGCCCATCGCCACCGCTTTAGCTCGACCATTAGTGCATTTGCCACTTTCTGTTTCGAGGTTAATTGCACGGAGAACGGTACTAATTTGGTGGTGAATATGTTTGAATGCTTCGGCATAGGTATTCCATGTTTCGCGTTGGGCTGGGGTCAATTCGTGGGTGACAGTTTCAAACTTCACCCCATCAAAACTCAGACTAGGAGCGAGATATAATCCCACCGCTTTGAGGTCTTTAGCTACCATTTCCAACCCAGCGACACCAGCATTTTCGATCGAACTAATAAAATCAGCTCTCGAAGCAAATGGGAAGCTGCGAGTCTGCCATAGCCCCAGCCGCTGGCAATAAGACAGGCTACTTACCTTGGCTGCACCTGTGGCACTTAGGTAGGTGACACGGGCATTTGGTAGACGATTGACAAGATTCGTCCCCGCCAATGCCTGAGCCGAAGCCTTGGTGATGCCCCGTTCGTTTTCTTCACCACTAGCATTACCCATCAGGTGCGACTCGTCGAACGCCAAAATTCCCTCCCACTCATCACCCAGCCATTCAACGATTTGGGCGACTCTGGACTTCTTGTGACCTTTGGCGGCACTCCGCAAGCTGCCATAAGTGACGAATAAGATGCCTTGAGACATCAAAATGGGTTTGTCCTGGGCGAACTTGGATAAGGGCACTACTTGAGCCGCATTGCCGCCAATCGCCATCCAATCGCGTTGGGCATCTTCGAGTAAGGACTCGTTCTTGCTCACCCAAACAGCTTTCTTGCGTCCTTCGCACCAGTTAGTGAGAATGAGTAGCGCGATGATTCGGCTTTTACCCAGCCCAGTATTATGACCGCAAAAGTAGCCCTGACGATGATATTTACCATCGGGATTATCTGGATTAGCCACTGCAATCTGTCCGTTGTCGGCAATATACCAAGGGGTATCGAGCAGTTTAGAATGAGCTTGGCAAGCATAGATTAACGTTTCCAGTTGGCAATCAGAAGCTAGATTTTCAGCGATTACTCGTGCTGGTAAGATTGGGCGAACGGTGGGAGGGGGAGAATCGATCGCAGACATGGCTATACTTTCACAGATAGGGGATGGGTGGGGAGTAGCTCCAGCGATCTCAATTGCACCTCGATAGACGGCATAAACGCCATCAGTCATGGGCGATTCGTGTTTGGTGGCTGGTTGATAATCGAGTTGCACCAAATCTTCAAATTGCTTGCGCGGCTCGATTGCCACGATTGGCGGCGCGAGATTGGGAACGGTCGCAACTGGCTCGAAAATTATTTCTAGCTGTGCGGCTGGCTGAATCTGAAATAATGGCAATCCAGCAAACAGCAGTTGAATTGGAGGTTGAATTTGAGGCTGGAAATCAACGGTTCCAGCAATTTTGACTCCTTGATGAGGGTTATAGATTTTTCGTGCTGGACATTGTGCGGCTAAATTTGATAACTCTCTTGCTGTCGTTGCAAATTTCAGATCGATAGATTTTGGAGTTTCGGTCTGTGAAATTTTATCGAATACTAAAATGCGGGTATCCATCGTGGTGCCGTGGTGTCGGTAATGGCTACCATCTACGAACAGACTCAACTGCAATTGGGATGGTAGACTGGCAAAATATTTAGGTTGCTTTTCAGGACTCAACCAGTGGGGGACGATTGCTACTAATCGGCCATTTTCTTGCAGTCGTAGTAGTGCCGAGCGCAGATGTTTCATACAGCATTCTTTATCCCGTTTATCGTTACCGATTGAGGATGAGAATGGTGGATTCATCAGGATTAAAGTCGGCTGTTCGCCCTGGTTTAATGTATCGTTGAGATATTCTGCATTAACTGAGTAAACTGGATGTTGTGCATCGAATAATTCCCGCAGCAGAGCTTTTCTGGAGGGGGAAATCTCATTGAGAATGATGCGGCGAGGTTTATCATAAAACAATCTATTTGCGGTAGCTGCGGCAAGAATACCCGTTCCGGCACTCGGCTCGGCGATAATATCACTCCCTTTAACTGAAGAAAGTTGACCGACAATCCAGGCTAGGGCGAGTGGGGTTGAGAACTGTTGAAATTGGATTTGTTGTTGGGATCTCACTTGATGATGGGGAATCAAACTTTGAAGATTTTCGACATCTTCAAGTGATTTAGAATCATCGTCGAGTAGCATTCTGACAACAGCACCCTCAATTAGATCTGTCGCTTGTTTCCAATGCCATTTACCACTGGCAAGATCGCCGAAGATATAGCTCATCAATTCGACGACAACATTTTGAGCTAAACGTTCGTCTGCTCTTAATTTAGTGACAAATTCTGTAACAGCTACTTGAGTCTGGGTTCTAACTTGGGCAATCATAGTACTTGGCGATAAATGGGCACAAAAAAGCCAGCAACTATTACTAATTGCTGGCGAAAACAGATTCGATTTTAGGTTTAAATAATCCCTGCGGCTTCCATTTCTAAAACTTGACTTACATATTCTGTGAGAACTTCCCAGTTAATCCCGATGTTGGCATCATGGTTATCCATTGCCATTGTCAGGACTAATCGTGCCCGCTCCCGACTCAGAGTTGAGTTAATCGAAAGCACATCATCAACGTGCCAGATCTTAGCGAAAGTATCATTACCGCCTTCCAACATTTGGATATGTTCGATTACTGTTTCGATGCTAATATCCTCCCAGCGTTCTCCGGCTTTACCTTGAGTCAATTCTTGAATAATGTAGCTATTATCTACACTCGATTCAATTTGGACTAGCTTGAGATTTTTTAACTGAACTAATTTATTTTGTCCATCATCTCGAATGGCAGCGTAGCCATAATGTTCGAGATAGGTATCGATGGTCATGGGATTAGATTGGAGTTGCATATTTTTAGATTAATGAGTGGGTAATAAAATTATCTTCAATCTAATTTGAGATTTATTATTTGTGCTAATTTCTCTTTAGCAGCCTCCAAAGGCTTAATACTGCCATCTAAGTATTGTCGTTCGCTATACAGATGTTCTAGTTCTCCCATAATACTTCCTATTAAATCTGCAATTTCTGCTTTATCCGATCGATTGAGATCTTGGCAAAGGCGATCTAAGTCATTTAGAGTAATTTTTTTGCCATCGATCGTACAACCTTGTATTTGGACGATCCGAACGATTTCTTGTACTTTCTTATTTTCTGATTCGTACATATTTAATTTCTACTTTTAGTTTAGGGGAAAGTTCTAATTGCATGACTGGGCAATTAAGATATTTTTGTTTCTCATAAATCTAGGATTTCTCTAACTAAATCGATAAGTGCTTGCCCCGTTAAAGTCGGTGGATTACATAGATTTACATCATTCATCCAAAATTTTGGATTCGCCCCACCTGCATGAGCGTGGATTTGGGGATAAGTACTGCCGCCATAAATGCCGAATTCGTAGGCAATTGCACGTTTTACTTGGGCATCGGTAGGTTGCAATGCTCTAATTCTGTCCCATCTCTCTTCGGCTCCTGCCGTGCTATGTAAGGACTGATACAGGCACTGTTCTAGAATGCTCCTTTCGGACAAAGATGGAGTTAGAAACAGGCTAATTTGTCCCTGACAACGATGTTTTTTTCGACTCATAGATATTAATAGGTACAAAAAAGCCAACGATAGATCCCTGGCTAGGTATCAAGTTTTACGCTTCTCACCAATCTGGTATTTCAAGATCTTGAAGGTGGTAAGATTAACCGCTCAATCGTCGCACTCAACTCAATGTGTCCTTTACCTAAATCTCGGACAAAAGTACTGCCACAGCCAAGTGTTGCAAGTTTCCGCATAAACGCGATGGCATTCTTGTCCTCATCATCACCAATGAAAACAGTAGAAATAGTCCCAGTTAACTCTTTTGCAGCAGCAAGAGCATCCTCCTCACTATTTGGTTCACCATCAGAAATGAGAATTGTTTTACAGGGATTGAGTTTGGCAATTTCTCGCAATCCTAGAGCCAAATTTGTACTACCACCGCAGCATCCCACCAGCGCATCAGGACTAGAGATTTTGCGACATAAGTTATCGAAAGTAAACATTTGGTAGAATTGCCAATCAAGCGATTCGGCGGCTTTTCGCAGGACATCAATTCGTGTTTCTTTGCCTTTACAATCACTAGTCATCGATCCTGATGTATCTAATAACAAGCAGAAAATCTCAGGATTGCCAGATCCAAGCCGTTGTTTATAATTAGCAGCAATTCCCAAATCGGGTAGTTGGGATGCCTGTTGAATAATTGAGGTCAAGGTATTAACTAAGTCGGTCATAATTTCGATTGGTATCGTTGTAATAGTTGGGTATCGATCTGATTTTTGGCATCATGGGTGGAGAAACATTTAAACTTTACTGGCAGCTCGTCACATATAAGTCTGCCAAAGTTTCTAAACCCAGAGATACCACTTGGATCTAGATCTGGAGCTTCAATCGAGGCTTTAAACTTCCAAGGGTTCCCAGTATGATAGTAGGTAAACTTCCAGCCATTATTCTTGAAACTTTGTTGGAGATACAGTCTGATATCCCCATTTTTCTCCCAGATAGATAAGGAAAATGAATCATATTTATAGGCTCTAAAAAAGTCTAGATTTTTGAGTAAACTAATAACTGTTGCTTTAGTGCAATCGTTATCAATAGGAGCTTGACAATTGTTGATATTGTCTAAAATCTCTTCCTTAGTATCTTGCCAATATTTATTAGTTGCAGCTTGAATGGCAATCGCCCGTCGAGCAACTTCCTTAGTTACTGCTTCAATTAATTGAAGTAATTGGTCGTCTGGTAAAATTGATAAATCCATACTAAATATTTGAATAGAAAGACATAAAAAAGTACCAACCGCTAATTGCGATTGGTACTGAATAGTCGATTGATAAAGGTTGCGCTGGGAATTACTGTAAGTTGATACCTCTGAAAGTGAAAGTTTGTTACCAAGCGAAGAATTCGTAATAGACTTCTAGCAGTGCTTCACTAATAGAAAATTGTCGGTTCTCAAATTCTCCGTTAAGCAAACAAATAAAGTGTTGACGAGCAGCAATTAGTCTAGTTAACATGGGATATCCTTAAAGTAATGTTTGCGAGTGATTAACCGATTCTGAGGTGGGTTCCTCTGGGCTGAAGCTTGGCTAAAACTTCCCCATCAACTACCAATTCCTCTGCACCAGACTCCGCTAACTGTTGGCGAATTGTATCGGTACAAATTTTATAACTAGTTTGGACTGTGACCAGATTTGGAGGAAAATCTTGGGCGGGAATATTACTATTAGTCCATAGCGGTTGTTTTCCACCATTTTTAATGACCTTAATAGTTGCCTCTCGACCTTTAATAATCGGATTGTCACGATTCTCTACTATTTTCTTGAGATAAGTTTTAAAGTTCGATATAGCATTTTCTCTGATTTCAATCTGACTATTAAAGTTATCGCGGCGTTTTCTGAGATAAGCAATTTCCCCCTCTTTGGCTGCAACTACCGCAGCAATAGCATCTACCTTAGTGGCAATTTGCGCCTCTAACTCATCGAAGCTATTAATTAAGGCAATAGTATCGGTTTTACCTTCTACTTCTTCCTCTTCAATAAAAGCCATAATTTGTTCGACTAAATCGTCGCGGCTTAACTCTAAATCTAATAATGATGTCATGATTAATTCTTTGGTGTGAGTAGTTAAATCGAGAATGCCCCAGTGAATTGCTGGAGCAAGTGGTAAGATTAATTAACTGTTTGCAGTAGCAATCTCTCGCCAAGTGGTGGTTGGTAAATATAGAACGCTGGAGCCAAGCCGCTCGACTTCTGTAGCGCGATCGTAAGATTCAATATCTTCAGCAGTACGAGTGACAGCATTGAGCATCCCAAATTGGGAAAGGTCGCCAGCATCAATTAAATGTTTCAGTACCAAACCAGATTCATTTTCACTAAGTCCAATTGATTTAGCAGTCACTTCAACCGCCTTAACCGGACTACCAGTAATCGGGTTAGATTTGGCTCCTTGCATGTCTGCAACAGCTTCCTGAAAGGTGGAGATACTAATTGCATTTCGCACTAAGTCACGAACTTTTAGCTTGAAAGCATCATCGATCGCTTGAATAGTGTCGATGGCATATAAATCGCTATTTTCAGCACTACGTCCGGCATGATTTTTGCGTTGCTTTTTATCTTTGAGAATTAGACCGTTAGTACAGACGAGCCTCATGATAAATGGTTCGACAGAAATCGAACTATTCCCAATTTCACCATTACTCAAAATAAAGCCAGCTTGAACGACATTATCATATAGAGAAGATGTGCAAAGCTTTTACTTAATGGTATTTATCGTTGTACATGTATTCCACAACATTAGTTT
>NZ_PVWO01000023.1 GCF_003003845.1 Chamaesiphon polymorphus CCALA 037
AAGGTTACAGGCTTGCTCATTGTCAAACTTTAACCCAATTTGACTACCTCTCTCCAAAATGAGCGAACCGTGAGTTACTGCGCCAAAAAATCGACTAATTCTGTCAATTTATCCCAAGCTGTGCCGCTACTCAAGATGGTTTGAGAGATCGCGATGCCCTGTTGATGTGCGCCTAGCGGTACTAAACCACCAATTTGGAGAGCTAGACTAGCATTGAGCGCGACGACATCTTGTTGGATTGCAGTCCCTTTACCTTGGAGAATCGCCGTGAGAATTGCGGCATTTTCCGCGACATCGCCGCCTTTGAGGGCGGTAATCGGTGCGGGTGTCAGCCCCAATTCGATCGGATCGATACTAGCCAGTTCTACCCGTCCGTCGGTTAAAATTGCCAAATCTGTCAGATCGCCTAAACCCGCCTCATCCAAACGTTCGCGTCCGTGTAGCACGATCGCTTGGCGCGTCCCCAAAATTCCGGCAGCGGTAGCCATGGTTTCGAGCAGGTGCGGCGTCCCGATGCCGATAATTTGCCCCGTCGGGCGCAGGGGATTGACAAGTGGGCCAATGAGATTGAATACTGTCCGAATCTTTAATTCTTGGCGTAAGGGGGCGACAGCTTTCATCGCGGGATGCCAGCCAGGGGCGAATAAAAAGGTAATTCCGGTAATATCCAAGGCTGCTGCTACTTGCTCTAGGGGAGCTGACAATCTCACGCCCAAAGCCTCTAAAACGTCCGCAGAACCGACGCGACTCGATGCCGACCTACTGCCATGTTTTGCTACTTTTATCCCTGCTGCTGCGGCAACAAACGCTACTGCGGTAGAGATATTGAAGGTCGATGCGCCATCGCCCCCAGTCCCACAAGTGTCGATGACTGGGAACGGATAATCGATCGGCTGAGTTTGCAATACTTGCGCCATCCCCGCTAGTTCGGGTGCGGTCACTTTTTTGGCTTCGAGTGCCACTAAAATCGCCCCAGACAAGACGGGAGGGATCTCACCTTGCAACCAGCCCTGCATGAGTTGGGTGGCTTGTTGTTGGCTCAGGGATTGTTTGTCTAGCAGTTGCTGGAGTAGTTGCGGCCAAGCGATCGGTGTAGTGGTGCTCATGGGGAGGATGAGATCGATAAGTATTGGATCTTATCATTTCAATCCGATCTTCTGGCAGATCGATTTATGATGGGGATGCAAATTCTGTCAGTATTAATTTGGGCATCGATCGCGACGAGCGGTTGACGATCGGGACTAATTTCCCAGCAGTACGTCATAATTTAGGAATTTAGTCCCAAGTAAGAGGATAAGATTCCAAACCAAAGGTGCGGATTTATAAATATCATTTAAGTTGGTAACTGAATTATGCATAAAATCCCCCTATATTTACAGATTGTTATTGCTTTAATTGTGGCGGTAATAGTTGGGGTACTGCTAGGTGCGGGACAACCGATTTTAGACAAAGAAACGATCGCACATTTAGCATTGCCTTCGACATTGATTCTCAAGGCACTGCGGACGCTAGCAACACCATTAATTTTCTTGGCGATCTTACATACATTTTTGACAGCAGAAATTCCTAGCAGATCCGGACGCAAGTTGTCGATCTTATTAATTACCAATACATTAGTGGCGATCGCGATCGGCTTACTCGTCGCCAATGTTTTGCGTCCTGGTGCATCCGGACAATCTTTAGCAGTTATCGGCGGCAAACAACAGGCTGTCAAACAACTAGATCCGTGGGGGCTAATATCCGATCTGATTCCTGAGTCAATACTTAAGCCACTAGTAGATAATAATGTAATTTCATTAATCTTTGTCGCCCTATCATTTGGAATTGTGCTCAGAGCAATTAAGACAGAACAAGTAAGTCGGAACCAAAATCAATACCTCGCGATCGAGCAGACAATTGGGTTATTATTTGATGCGGTAATTAGAATTTTACATTGGGTAATTGCCCTAGTCCCGTTCGCGGTCTTTGGCATTGTCGCTAAAACGATCGCCCTCCAAGGATTTGAGCCATTTAAATCTTTGGGTGCATTTGTCTTGTCAGTAATTGTCGCGTTATTTCTGCAAGCTATTTACTATCTAACGAGAGTGAAATTAGGATCGTGGGTATCGCCGCGACAATTCATTCAGGGGGGTTCGGATGCTTTAATTACGGCATTTTCCACGGCATCTTCTACCGCAACTATGCCGATTACCTTTGAATCTTTGATTAACAAAGTTGGTTTGCGCGAATCTTCTGCTTCGCTTGGCGCACTAGTGGGAAGTAATTTTAATAATGATGGCACTGCGCTTTATGAAGCAATGTCAGCACTATTTATCTCGCAAGTATTGGGACGAAATCTCGACTTGGTACAACAGATAATGGTAGTGTTAACTTCGATCGTGGCTTCTGTAGGTGCAGCCGGAATTCCCGAAGCGGGTTTAGTAACGATGACTTTGGTATTTAGCTCGGTAGGTTTACCGCTTGAGTACATTACGATTCTAATTGCGGTAGACTGGTTTCTCGATCGATGTCGCACGGCAATCAACGTCATGGGTGATATGACAGTCAGTGCGTTAGTCGATGGCAAACACCGACAACTTAAAGACGAGCCAATCGTTGCAGTTCAAACTGAAGAATTATGAATTTAGATCGAAACTGGTTTAGCTCTGCCTTAAAAATCAAAGGTTCGGTGATACCAACCATTCGCAGTCGAGTTTTATGGTGTGGAGCATTTGGCTTATTTGTTTCATTTTTATCTTTTTATAAAATCCCTGTGGCTGCCAAAGCTCTAGGCGGTATCATTCCTAGTATTGTCTTAGGACTATTACTAGTATTTAGGACGAATACCGCTTATGAAAGATTTTGGGAAGGCAGAAAAGCTTGGGGCAGTATCGTCAATCATATTCGTAATTTATCTCGATTGATTTGGGTTGCTATTGCCGAACTGAATCCCATTCATCGACACGAAAAAGAACAAACTTTAAAGTTGCTAGTTGCCTTCGCTTTTGCCACAAAATTGCACTTGCGCTCGCAACCGATCGACGAACGGGTATCCGAACTCGTCTCCCCGCTGCAATTTTCCAAGCTTATGACTGTCAAGAATCCGCCCCTAGAAGTTGCCTTTTGGATTAGTGATTTTCTCCAAGCCAAGCAAGAACAGGGGCAGATTAGCTTGTATCAAATGAATGAACTGCAAGGTTTGCTCAACAGTTTAGTCGATAATCTCGGCGCGTGCGAGCGAATTTTAAGGACGCCAATGCCGATGGCATATGCAATTCATCTCAAGCAATTATTGCTGATCTATTGCTTATTATTACCATTCCAAGTTGTCGAAGAACTCCGATGGTGGACGGCACCAGCAGTTATTCTAGTTAGTTTTATCTTATTTGGCATTGAAGCGATCGGCGTAGAAATTGAAAACCCATTTGGTACCGATCCTAACGATCTACCCCTCGATACGATTTGCAATACGATCGATCAAAATATCGACGATCTGATTAGCATAGAGACCCATTATCGCCGTGCGGGAACCTATGGTAATAATTTGGACGAGCAGTTGAATTAGAGTTGGGAGTTGGGAGTTGGGAGTTGGGGACGCAAGCGTCCTTTTACTCATTACTCATTACTCATTACTCATCCACCCATCCACCCTCAACTTGCTTGCCAGATTTTAATCGCGCGATCCCAGCTTGCGGTAATTAGGGTTTGTCCTTGCGGGTGAAACACGATCGATTTGACTGCACTTGGATGTGCTTGGAAACTATCGATCGATTCTTTGGTATCGGCATCCCAGAGGTTCACCACGCCATCCATCGAGCCGGAAGCGATGGTTTTGCTATCGGGACTAATTGCGACGCTTAGAACTCCATCCTGATGGCCTTGGAGCGTATGATGGGTGGAGGTGCCTAACTGGCGAACTTGGACGGTACGATCGGTACTACCGCTAATAATGATTTTGCTATCTCGACTAATTGCCAAAGCATGAATTGTTTGGGTATGAGCCTCGATCGTTTTGAGTAATTGCTTGTGCTCCAAATCCCAAAATCTAATCGTGCGATCGGCACCCGCACTAATTAAAATCTTGCCATTGGACATAAACTGCATCGCCATTACCGACTCTTGATGTCCATCGAGTGTATAGATAATTTTACCCGTATCGGTATTCCACAGGCGAATCCGGCGATCGGCTCCCCCGCTAGCTAAAATCTTGCCGTCGGGACTAAAGCGCACAACATAGACAAATCCATTATGACCGTCTAAATTGCTCAGATCGGCACGTAGTTCCTGGAACGCACTGATGAATTCCTTGCGCCGGAGTTGGACGCGCCGATTTTTGTCGCCGCTAGCAACTTGACTGAAATTGGGACTAATTGCAACGGAATAGATCGCATTATTGGTACTATATGTCGCGATCGGTTGTTGGGGAATGCTGAGGTTCCAAATTGCGACAGTACCCCCATCGTCACCGCTAATTAAGTATCGACCATCGGTAGATAGATCGAGCGTGTTAATCGGTTTGCGATGCCACTCAAATGTATAATTACAGACCCAATTATTGCGGGTATTAATGGTGGGAAGATAAGTAACTGGCGCGGGATTAGTTGTTTCGATCGCTGGCGGCGGAGTCGGAGTAGCTACAACTGGCTGAATAGAAATGCGATCGAATTGCAAAGCCTCGATCGCTGCTTTGGCTGTTTGATAGCGATCGATCGGGCGCGGTTGAATTAATTTATCCAAAACTTCGGCTAATTTTGGCTCGATATTTTCAGTTACACTATCGCGCCAGATCCAGCGATTCTGACTATCGTCGAATAGGCTCAATGGCGAAACTCCAGTTAACAAATTCAGACAAGTCATCCCCAAACTGTAGAGATCGCTAGAAGCAAAAGCCTTGCCCCAACCTTGCTCTGGTGCCATAAATTCTGGCGTGCCGATCGTCGTCCCCCGTGCTGGAGGCTCGGCGGTCGCGATTTTCGCCGCTCCAAAATCGACTAGATACAAACTGCCATCGTTAGTCCGCCGAATAATATTTTCTGGTTTAATATCGCGATGGATAAATCCCAAGTGGTGGATATAGGCTAAAGTCGGTAAAATTGCTAATAATAATTCTCTAATTCGATCGACTGAAAACTTACCCTGAAGTTCTAGCTCAGTTTTGAGATTTTGACCGTCGATAAATTCTTGGACTAAATATTGACGACCATCTGGTGTAATAAAGTAGGCCAGTAATTCTGGAATATTTGGATAATCTAATTGCTCCAGCGCACTCGCTTCTTGAGTAAATAGTTCCGCTGCTTTTTGGGCGGCATTAGTTCCTTCTACTTGCGGAAAAAATTGCTTGATGACGCAAAAAGGCTTCGATGGTTTATCCTCATCGATCGCTTTAAATGTGCGCCCAAAACCACCTTGCCCGATCGGTTCTACAGCCAAATAGCGATCGCGCAATCGCAGTCTACCGCCACAACTACGGCAGAAGTTACTCTGGGGCGGATTTTCTGGACGCGCGCAACTAGGATTGAGGCAGTAACTCATGAACTAGAGAATTGGTGTAATTAACGTGAGTTGCTTCGATCGAAGAGGCTCCGCCAATGGGTTAAGGCTTTTTATTCAATGATTAATGGCTCCGCATCTATACCGCCCTCAAATGAATTTGGGGCTAAGAGCATAAGTCCACTGAAGTGGACTAGGAAAATCTGCCAGTCCACTTCAGTGGACTTATGCTTTTAGCCCGAACTTATAGTTCAGGGCGGTACAGAAACGAAGCAAATCAACTTTCCTTATCTCGAACTCACGTTAATTACTAGTCTAGCTGCGATCGAGCCTATAGATCTGCCGCTGAGATCGAGCGATCCTCGACCCTCGATCGCGTCTAGGTTAATTTCGTGGCGGCGAAGATTTTTTGCCACCAGAGTTGCAGCGGATAGTAGAGGATGGGCATCCACAAACCGCTCAAGATTGCCGCGATCGAGATAACGATCGCGCGCTCTGCCCACATATAATCGAGACTATCGAGACTAGCGTCCCACGATTGCTCGATCGCCGTGTGGAGAAAGTATTGCGCTCCGGTGACCACTTCAGAGACGATCGTCAATAAGACAGTAGCTAGACTCACAGAGACAATTGTATCGTCTAAATAACGTCGCTTTTGCAGCCAAAAAGCTAGTACGCCGACAACTGTCAGACTCAAGACATGAGTCGGGACGGTGCCGAGTGCGGTTGTGGCTGGAAAAGTCATTGCATCCTGAATCAGTCCGAGGACGATCCCCGCTGTTGCTGCGTGCCACAGCGATCTTCGCATACTCCAGGCGATCGTCCACATTACTAGCCAGCTTGGGCCGACACCTAAGATTTCCATCCCTGGAAAGCGGGTTGGTAATAGTAGCAAGCATAAGCCAACCGAACCAATGACGATCGCAATGTGTAGTCCAGTCCGAGCTAGCGGAGATAAATTATTAATATTCATGCCGATCGATATGAGTAGCTAGCGTGGTTGTGCTGGTGGTTTGGGTGCGGGTGCGGCTGCTGCTGGTTTGGGTGCGGTTGCCGATGCGGCTGGTTTAGGAGCGGGTGCTGCTGTTGCTGGTTTAGGAGCGGGTGCCGCTGTTGCTGGTTTGGATGCGGGTGTGGCTGTTGCCGATTTGGGTGCAGGTGCGGCTGTTGGGGGCGGTACGACTGGTGCAGCCTCGATCGCGCGCGGATTATGAGGGTGAACCATCACCCATTCCAGGGCATTCAGCGGAGCTGTAAATTCGACGATCGCTTCTGGAGCTGGCGACTTATTGAGATTGGTTTCGACTACTCTTCCCACCGCCAATCCCGTCGGAAAGAGCTGACTCACTGCCGAAGTAGAGACAACATCGCCTTTTTTGACTTGCGGACGTTTATCGAAAAATTGTAATACGGCTCGCTCGGTGCGAGTTCCTTGCAAAATCCCCAGATTGCGGCTCGCACCGACCGAGACACCCATGCGATTGCTGGGATCGCTAATGAGGAGAACGCGGCTGGTATGTGGCGACACGCTAACGATGCGACCGACTACGCCGCCAGTCCCGACGACTACATGGTCTACCGCCACCCCATCTGCACTACCTTTGCTAATTACGAGCTGTTGCCACCAATTATCGGCACTCCGCAGCACGATCGGTGCTAAGACTCCTTTAGTGGGAATTGTCGCACTATAACCTGCTAATTGTTTGAGTTGTTGATTTTGATGCTTCAACTGCTGCAATTCATTTTGGAGCTGTTGGACTTGAGCGGATTTAAGATAGTCGAGCTGTCTGACTTTGGGTCGAAATGGTTGAGATAGAGCATTGTATGCTTCAAATACCAATGCATGTTGAGTTTGCAACACCAGGTAAGTACCAACGATGACAGTCCCGAATCCTGCTAGTTTTAAGGCATTTTTATCCCACCAGCGGCGCAGAGTAAACATAGTTTGTTTGTGGCTTGTTGTTTGTGACTTGTTAGCGATTGTTTACAAATGAAAATTTAAGGTGTAAGGAATGCCGGAAACCCTACACCCGTTCGATCGAGTTACAGACTCCGCGATCGACCGCTAAAGACGCGATCCATATTTTTGAAGTCTTCGAGGACTTTGCCAGTACCTAAGACCACACAGGTGAGCGGATCGTCGGCGATGTGAGTTACGATTCCCGTTTCATGCGAGATCAGTGTATCGATCCCCCGTAAATGGGCACCGCCACCAGCTAACATGATGCCACGATCGATAATATCCGAAGCTAACTCTGGAGGAGTTCGTTCCAACGTCCGCTTCACAGCTTCGACGATCGTCGAGAGGGGTTCGGACATACTTTCGCGAATTTCGGGGCCTTTGATCGTCACCGTCCGGGGTAATCCAGACAACAGATGCAAGCCGCGAACTTCCATAGTAATGTCGTTATCCTCGGGAGTGGGATAGGCCGAACCAACCTGAATTTTGATTTCTTCTGCCGTCCGTTCCCCGATCGTCAAGTTATGAACTTTCTTCATATAATTGACGATCGAATCGCTCAATTCGTCTCCAGCAATCCGCACGGATTCGCTGATGACCGAACCTTGCAGACTCAATACCGCTACTTCGGTCGTACCACCACCGATATCGACGATCATGCTACCTGTCGGTTCCCCCACAGGTAAACCCGCACCAATTGCGGCGGCGATCGGTTCGTCGATCAGGAATACTTCACTAGCACCTGCTTGGAGTGCTGCATCCATTACCGCGCGCCGTTCTACAGCCGTAACACCACTGGGAATGCCAATAACTAAACGCGGTCTGATGACGTTACTTCCTTCATTCGCACGGCGAATAAACTCTTTTAACATCACTTCAGCGATATCGAAGTCAGCAATTACGCCATCGCGAAGCGGACGGAGCGCAATTACATCGCCAGGGGTTCTCCCCAACATTTTCTTGGCTTCGATACCTACTGCTAGTGGCATTTTAGTCTTTTGGTCCATCGCCACCACTGAAGGTTCTGCCAGAACGATACCTTTGCCAGATACATAGACCAATGTATTAGCAGTTCCCAGGTCCATACCCATATCCCTGGATAAGGAAAAGCGATTGAAAAAACCCACGCCTTCTATGCCCCCAAATTTATAAATAACGATCGATTTAATGTGTAGTTAGCTAAGCTCGAAAAGAAGGTAGGTGTTATTTACTATTCCCCAATCGCGATCGGTTATGGACATCGCGCGGTGTTAATTTTTTTAAACTACAGTCTTTTTTACTACAGCCTTACTCCGTAGACTAGACTTCGCTTTCTACAAGCGATGCTTCGTTCCACTGCGTGAATCTTATTACGTTTTGCTTCGTTCGTCTAGTTGCGATCGCCCACAGATCTGACTTAGGTCGCAAACTAAATTTCAAGGCACAAAAATCGGCTCTGACAAACGAATAGAGGCTTTACAATCTTCGATCGATCTCGCCGAGCAACCGTACATCAACAGATCTAATTCGGTCGGATCGGGCAGATCCTCAGCCAAAGTGTCAGTAACAAGCTGTAGTTTAGGCAAATAGTCGTTGAGATCTGCTCAATTCTTAATTAAATCTCAAGCATGTGTCGCCATCGATTTATTCCCAATCCACTTCTGCCGATTCCCAGTCAGTCAGAGATTCTCGCGCTGCTAGCCAATCTGTGGGGATTCCTGCCTCACCCACATACAAAGCGACGATCCCACCGACGATCGCACAGGTAGTATCGCGGTCTCCCAAGCCGCTAACTGTCGCCCACATGGCTGCTGCAAAATCATCCAGATGTCTGGCGGCGCACCAGAGGGTAAACGGCACGGTATCTCGAGCCGATACCATCGTTCCATTACCGAGCGCAGATACGGCTGTAGCGACGCTGTATTCGAGCGATAACTCGCTGGCTCTGTAGATGCCGCTCTTGGTGTCGCTCTCTGGCAGTCGATCGAGAATAAAAGAGAATAGATCGGGAGGATGATACTTATTATCCTCCCGATGCTGCCACGCCCAGGCTGCTGCTAGGGCGATCGCTAATGCACCGACTTTACCTTCGAGATGACTGTGGGTAACTTCTGCTGAGGCGATCGCCTGAAGTTGCAATCGTTCTAAATCGTCGGCGTAAAAGGCTCCCAGCGGAGCCACCCGCATCGCCGCACCATTGCCATAAGAACCCATCCCATCAAAAACCGCTGGTGCAACTGCTCGCCAGTCCTCACCCTTGCACAACTTCTGGAGGATATGGTGCGCCATGCCGCCATAACCGCGACGGCGATTTCTACTGTAATTAGCCGCAAATCTGCTGGCTAAATAATCGCGATTGATTTCACCGCAAGCTCGTAATGTTTCGACAATACCAATTGCCATAATCGAATCATCAGTTAGATACCAAGGCGGGGCGGGTAATGCTCGCAAATCGATCGCCATGGACATTGTTTCGGTATTACCAAAAAACATTTGTCCGAACGCATCGCCGATAGATAAACCCGTTAATACTAATTCCGCCCTGGCTAGTGGTTCCACTTTTTTTATTGTTTAGATCCTAGTTCTTAATATACTTCTCGAAAATATTGCTAAAATCGCGCTTGGTATAACGCTCTAGCATAGTTGCATTCAGATTAGTCAGAACGGCATTGTAATGTTTGACGAGTGTTTCTTCGCTCTCAATAGTATTAATCTTATACATCGAAGATACAGCTTGCAGACATAAGACTGCATTGTCGCGAGCAATTAATTCTTTGCTTTGAATTTTACTAATGCTAATCAATGCTTTGTAAATATCTTTGAGTGCTTCGATGAATTTTTTTTCGACATCGATACTAAATGGCATCACGCCTTCTAAGACAAACTTGAGTTCGATATCTAAATCGATCGTGCCAGCAGTCTCGATCGACACTTGCGATACTTTGTGGCTAGAATAGTCGTAACGTTTGACAGCTCTTTTGCTAGATATTGCCGAATCGCCATCGACATGAATTAGGGCTAAATTTGTGAAGCAATATTCATCTTTTTTGGATTTAATTAAGAAAAATATCTTTTCCCCATCTTCATGAAAGACATAATCATCCGCAGCCACCTTATCATAGTCGGCAGGAGAGACAATAATGCCGATATCGCTGATACCAAGAGCTTCTGATGCAATTCTTTTAAACATATTAGATCCTCTAGACGCTACTTCTAATATACCCTTTTCTTTTTAAAGATCGTGCTACATAAATATTTACGCGAGTCGAACGGAATTTAGCTAACAGCTCTTGTAGTTACGATCGGAAATTTAGTTTGGAGCTGAAAACCAATGATTGGCTGGATTATTTGGGGTTCTGGTGGTAACTCAGTTGACTTGGGTGCTGTGGAGCACCGACATTGCGAAACTTGCGAACGGGAGCGTCCGTTTAGAGTTATCTTGCAGTACCGCTACGCTCACCTATATTGGATTTTTTCGTGGATTACCGAGAAACAGTATTCCTTACTATGCGATATCTGTAGTCGGGGCTGGAAACTTAACGCCGAAGATGTCGAAAAAACCCTACCCAAACATCCGATCCCATTTATCCGGCGGTGGGGATGGTCGTTTTTATTAGGACTGATTATAATTCCGTTCTTATTTGCACTAATTGGCTCATTTTTCAAGTAATTTTAGCAATTCTCGATCGATACTTATTTTGGTCATCAATTCTTTTACCAATACGCGCTTGGAGCTATTTTCGAGCGCAATTTTTTTAGATGCCACTATCTGGGCAGATTCGACCTTAGCATTCGCCACCCACGCCCCGATCGCCGTCGAGCAAATTAAGAGCGCGAGTAACGTTCCAAACTTAATTTTTAGCATTTGAATTCTCGTATAATGAATTTAGATCGATCGCACCCAGCAGCGATTACGGCTACTAAATCAGTTAACCATGCAATTTATCATCGGACTAGTCGCCATTCTCTGGCTCGATCGGATTATCGGTACCAGTTTATCTCTAAACGGAAAAATAGTTGCAGTAACTGGGGCTTCCGGTGCTTTGGGACGAGAGTTGGTTGCAAAATTATCTAGTCAAGGTGCCAGAGTCGTCGCGATTACCACAAATCCAGCCGCTGTTTTTCCTGAAGGGGTAAAAGTTTTAGCTTGGCAATTAGGCTCTGAATCTGAATTATTCTCCGAGCTGCAAGCAGTAGATATTCTCGTTCTCAATCATGGCGTTAATGTCTATGGCGATCGATCTCCAGCCAAGATATTTGAGTCTTACGAAGTTAATACTTTTTCGACACTCCGAATGGCCGAATTATTTCTCGGTATGGTGACAGATGATGGCGATCGCACGACTAAAGAACTGTGGATTAATACATCTGAAGCCGAAGTAAATCCGGCTTTGAGTCCATTATACGAACTGTCAAAACGCACGCTTGGCGACTTGATAACACTGCGGCGATTGGATACTCCCTGTATCATTCGCAAGTTAATTTTAGGCCCTTTCAAGAGTCAGCTCAATCCTTATGGTGTGATGTCTGCAAGTTGGGTGGCAGAGGCGATTATTTTCTTGGCACAACGAGATTTTCGGAATATTATCGTTACGATTAATCCACTTACTTATCTGTTATTTCCAATTAAAGAGTTCTTCCAGTCCTGGTATTTTCGCATATTTACTAAGTCTGAGAAAATTACTTATTGACTCGCCCAATGGTTGGCAACCTCCAGAGCGGCTGCGACTACGCGAAAATTCTCATCCTGTTGGAGTTGGGCGATCGCGGCTTTTGTAGCGGGATTTTGGAGACTTTGGAGGGCGATCGCGGCTCGCCACCGATTGCGCCAGTTGGGGTCTTTACATAGTTCTAAAAGGAAGGATAATGCTCGATCGCCGACAGGCGAAGTTAAGAGATGTCCTAGTGCCAAGATGCCGACTTCTTTGACCGATTGGGTTTCATCGGCGATCGCGATTTCGGAGATAGTCAGGAGTTCGGCGTGACAATTGGTATCCATCAGTATGGGGATGATACTTTGGCGGACTAACCAACTATCGGTATTTTGAAATAAAGTTACGAGTAATGGAATTGCCCGATCGCCAAAGTCGGCAATGGCGTTGGCGGCTTCACCCATGACGTTGGGATCGAGATCGTTGGTGATGACGTTGGCTAGGAGTTGAAATGATTCCTCTACCTGATGATTGCCTAAGCCCATGACGGCGATTCGCCGCTGCATGAAGTCGCTGGATGTTAATATATCGGCGAGGAGCGGGACTGCAATATCGGCAGGAACTTTTGCTAGTCTATCTAATGCTGCTTTTTGTTTGTCGATCGCGCGACCGCGCAAGTCTCGATCGATCTGTTCTAGATCGATCGGTAGTTCATTATTTTCAGACATGCAATTAGGTCAATTAAATATTTGTATCCAGCTAGTTATCGCGTCCGCCTGCTTTAGAACCAACCCCACTCAACTTAAACCCGCCGAATGGATGTCGATCGACTAGTGCGCCTGTAATCCCACGATTGATGTACAAATTGCCGACTTCAAATTCGCGGTAGGCGCGATCGATCTGGGATGGCGTGTGGGAGTATAAACCGCCAGTGAGCGCAAAATTCATGAATCTCCGAAGGAGAAGAAGCCAGACTAATGTAAATTAGATTTTATCATTAAATACATAAATCTACTCAAATCCTTTGCAATATATCGCGATCCCTTGCTTTACCATTAGAGAGAAAAATGCAGCAGAAATAAATTTATCCTCTATAGGAAAAGCAATCTTCCCTAGTAACACATTTGTGACTAATGCTGAAAGGCAAATTTTTGCCAAGTCAAATATATCATTAGTAGATCCCTGTATAAAAGGACAAATAAATTGGCGGATATCTTGTTGTTTTAGTAGCTCTCTGGCCTTCTCTTCAGATGTAATTTCTTCTGAATTTCTTTCATCAGTACCAGATGCAAATACTGGCTCAAAGTCTTCGTCATCTTGAGTTAATTCTTCCGAATGCTTTATTTTCAGAAGTTCAATAACATCATGAATGAATTTATCTCTATCGAAATAGCTTGTGTTTTTCATCATATTTTATCTGCTAGTGCTCTTTTTTATAAAATCAATCAATATTGTGTATTTATCCAAATATTTATCTAAATATTTTTGATTGTGTATTTCTGCTAATACTTCTCCAACTTTCTCTGACATCATTAAATCATTAAGCTCTGAACGAAGCTCTTCCTGATACCAAAGTGCTTGATAAATTGGGAAGCCATGTGGTATGTCAGTTGCATCAGCAAGGAAATCAACTATTTTCTCACTCCTGTAACTATTATCATCATTTTTCTCACGCATACTCAATGTTGCACGCCAGATAAATCTCGGATGCTGAGTTAGAAGTAATATCTTTTTATCTTGCTGTGAAATATTTTCTTCTTTTATGGATGATTTGAGTTCATTACTTGTGAAAAGATAAATATTCCACTCTAGATTATTAGTCTCAATTTTTTGGCTATCAAGTAATACTTTGATGATTTCATGAAGAACATTTATCCACTTCTGAATACCTAGGAAAGTAACTCTAATTTTATTGTAAACTGGAATTATGATGACATGAGGTTTAAGAGTTATTTTATCTTTTCTATTTAATTGATTCCAAGCACATTCAAATACAATAGGATATTTTGTATTCTCTTCGTGATTTTGAGTTATACAAATCTCAGAAAATGGGCCATTTTGATCGTCATGAGCATAAAGTTTGTTAATACGTGAGCCTATCGTTGGTGTAATAGCACTTTCCTTTAGAGGGAATGTATGTTCACTTTGTATGGAAAATCCTAATAGCGTAATTGCGTGAAAGCCAATTCCTTCAATTTCAGACGCCAGAATAACAGGCAGTCCCATTTTGAGATAGCCATATATCAGATCTACTAGTGGAAATTTTTTCGGATTCTTGTCACGTTTAACATTGAATACTTCAGGCTCAAGACCAACCTGTCTAATAGCATCACACATTTGTTCAACTACTAATCCGTTAGATGGAAATGAACGAGAATGATGAACAACTTGATTTGCAGTGCGGGTAATGGCCGCAGGTCTTGGTGCAGGGGTACCAAACATCTCGGCAGTTTTATGAAAACAGCACCAGAGAGATACGGTAGCACAAGCGGCAATGACTGTATCTTGTTCCTGAAATGCTAAACTCTTCTCAATAGTAAGCTCAATTCCGAAAAGGTTTACACTATAATCTTTTACACATGTGTAATTACGTCTTCCATTATCATCATTATATGTTTTAAGAACAGTGCGACCTATGACTGCTTGAGGAAGAGGTCTGACAACGATAAAGCCTAAATAAGATTTCTGAAAATCTTCTTTTCCACTGTTTTCAGCACTTCCAGTTACTATCTTTAAAAACTGGTTTTCTTCAATTGAAATTGAAAAGAAGTGAATCCGTTTGCAACGACGGCTGTAATCTTGATGACATCTTACATAATAAGCCGCAAAATCATCTAAGTAGTCGCCATCTGTATAGTCGTTCTCAACCAGCATAGATTTAGCATCTATATGAGTTAGATACCCTTTTAAGTAAATCGCACGGTTATGCTTTTCGACAGAGCCTTTTGATAAAAAGCCATTCTGTAGAATTTCATTAAACCGATCGCAGTTGAAATCGTATATATTAAATGACGACGACATGATGATATTAATATTTAGTAACTACAGCCATTAAATACTAAATTCTAACTGTAGAACTTCTTGCGTAATAACTTCGGCTTCTTCTATGCTTGCATTATGTTCACCAATCTCTTTGACCCGATCTGGGTTAAGCCTAATTAAATCAGGATCGAATTTACTAATTTGAATTTTTCCGTCTTTGTCAAATAAGCTACGTTTTTTTATGCTCGACTTTTCCATAGGTTCTAACGCTACTAATTAAGCTCCCTAACTTTGTAATTTTGATAATACTAAGCTTATCAAACCTTGCTAGTCTAACATAATAATATATTCTCCAGCTATAGTATTTTTACGGAAATCAATGAGATACCTTATATACATCAATCCTTTAAACGAATATATGTAAAGATTCACCCATAGTCTTATTGAATAAGAACAAGCTATTCTACGGATTGTAATAAATCATATTTTGTGATAATGCATGTCGTTGTATTGTTATTCAACGAGAAATCTTTTGTTTACTACAACATATGCTATTGACTAGCCTGCATTATTCATGAAGATCTCCAGAAATCCTCAAAACCTTTGTGGAAACTAGCTTATAGCGATTGGCTTCAAAAACAGTGTGTTTTTTGGGGCGCAATCCCGATCGGGCTTTCACGAGTTGGTGAATAATCCAGGCTAGATCGCCAGAACTGCTTCTCGGCAAGCATTTTGGCGATTTCTAGAAATCTTCATGAATAATGCAGGCTAGTTAGCAACCTCTTGAGTTACCGCTACCACCAGAAAACGTTCGTCATGTTGAATCTGGAAGATCGCTATCTTGGTAGCAGGATTTTGCAGCCCATCAGCGCGATCGTTAACAGGAGGGGATCGCTCTAGATGGGAGACTTAAATCAAAATAGCATATTCAACTCATTGAAATATCTCCTGGGGCAAAACCTTGGCGTTGGGTGTTTTCGGTAATCGATCGCGGTTCGAGGAATTGTAATAAATAATCGCGTCCGCCAGCCTTAGAACCGACCCCGCTTAACTTAAAGCCGCCGAAGGGATGTCGATCGACTAATGCGCCTGTAATCCCGCGATTGATATACAGATTGCCGACTTCAAATTCGCGGTAGGCGCGATCGATATGGGATGGGGTGCGGGAGTATAAACCACCTGTGAGGGCGAAGTTGGTACCGTTGGCGATCGCGAGGGCTTCGTCGAAGTTTTCGGCTTTAATTACGGCTAAAACGGGGCCGAAGATTTCTTCTTGGGCGATGGTACTGTCTGGATCGACTTCGCTAAAGATGGTGGGACTGACGTAATATCCCCCATCTGGGACGGGCATAGATAACGCGAGTTTGGCACTTTCTTTACCGATCTCGATGTACCGCTGGATATTGGCTTGGGCGGCGGCATCGATGACTGCACTGAGTTTGGTGTCGGGGTGATGTGCTGCGCCGACTTTGAGAGAGCGCGTGGCGGCGACTAATCGATCGAGGAAGTTGTCGTAGACGGGTGCGAGGACGATGGCACGGGAGCAGGCGGAACATTTTTGACCCGCGAAGCCAAAGGTCGAATTCATCACCCCGACGACGGCTTGGTCGAGATCGGCACTCTCATCGATGATGATGCCATTTTTGCCGCCCATTTCGGCGATGACTCGCTTCATGTGTTTTTGTTTGGGGCGGAGGATTGAGGCTTCGGCGACGATCTGACAGCCGACTTGCTGCGATCCAGTGAAGGCGATCAGATGGACGTCTGGGTGTTTGACGAGGTGCGCGCCAACGGTGGAGCCTTTGGCTGGAAGGTAGGCAAAGACGCCTGGGGGCAATCCGGCGGCGTGGAGAATTTCGGCGATTTTAGCACCGATAACGGAGGATTGTTCGGCAGGTTTGAGGATGACGGTATTACCTGCGGCGATCGCGGCGACACTCATTCCCAGGGCGATCGCGAGCGGGAAATTCCAGGGTGAGATGACGACTACGACGCCGCGCGGTTGATAGATGTAGGTGTTATCTTCGCCAGGGAGATTGCGCTGGACGCCACTTTCGAGGCGTTCCATTTCCCGTGCGTAGTAACGACAAAAATCGATCGCTTCAGAGACTTCAGCATCACCTTCGCGGATCGGTTTGGCGACTTCCCAGGTTATCCAGGCGGTTAATTCGTCCCGTTGGGCTTCCATTAAGTCGGCGGCTTTACGGAGGATATCGCCTCGGTGACGCGCGCTAAGTTGCTTCCAGCTAGAAAAGGCATTTTTAGCAGATTTGATGGCTGCTTCGGCTTGCTCGATGCTAGCTAGACCGATTTTACCGACGACTTGGGTTGAGTTGGCGGGGTTGACTGATTCGATATAGTCTGTGGTTTGAATGGGTCGATCGTCGATAATTGGGAGATAGGTTTTGCCCAGTCGATCGCGGACGCTTTGGAGGGCGGTTTGGGCGGTTTCGCGATAACGATCGATCGCATAGTCGCGATCGCTAGCATTGATAAATCCTTCAAAGCTGGTGGTAGCAGGCGTACCATTATCTAAACGATCGCGATCGGTCATTACTGGCGCGGCGACTAGTTCGGAGATCGATCGCGATTCGCTACTACTCATCCGCAAGAATGAGCTATTGGCGGTATTTTCCAACAGACGGCGGATCAAATAGGACATCCCCGGAATTAATTCGCCAAACGGACAATAGATCCGCACCCGATAACCCAAATCGACGATCTTCTTGGCAAATTCATCGCCCATCCCGTACAAACATTGGACTTCAAAGGCACTGCTAGGGATATTTAGCGTCTGGACGATCGCAATCGCTTTGGCGAGGGAACGGGCATTATGCGAGCCGATCGCGGCATGGAGATATTGATGATGTTCGAGTAGAATTTGGGTCAAGCGTTCGTAATTAGCATCGGTGGATACCTTGTCAGAAAATACCGGAATCGCCCAACCCTGTTGATACGCGCGGATCGTTTCTCGATCCCAGTAGGCACCTTTGACTAGCCGTACCGTCACCGGACGAGCGCGTTCTTTTGCCCAACTAATTAAGTCATATAAATCCGCCTCACTATCGCGCAAATAACCTTGAATCGTCAGTCCGACATTGGTGCGATCGATAAATTCCGGCTCCATCAATACCTGTTTGAGAATCTGCAATGTCAGCGATTTGAACTCGTACTGCTCCATATCGAAGTGAATCCCACAGCCGAGAGCCTGAGCTTTGCGGAGTAATATTCTGACAGGTTCGCTGACTTTTTGAGCCGTCGTCACCGGATCGAGCGGATCGAATTGGGAATAGAAGGCACTGAGCTTTACCGACACTTGCACGCGATCGAGACTGCCTAGCTCCGAACGATCGATCTCTGCTAACATCGGCCAATTGCGCGCGCGATCGGCTAAATTTTCCATCATGGTAAGATAGCGATCGAGATAACCTTCGGCTTCGACTTCGCTAATTACCGCTTCACCTAATAAATCCATCGTAAATGCCAATCGATCGCGCCGCAATCGCTCGATCGATTTAGTAGCTGCTGGCAAATTTTCGCCGCAGATATACCGCTTCGCCAAAGTCGCGATCGCCGTTGACAGCGTGGTAGCTGCGGCTGTTGCCGTCAACGAATTAGGATTGTCAGTACTGAAGTTCAATAGCGATCTCATCGCTGGTACTTCAACCGCATCATTCGCTAAATATTCCTGCATGTGACGGGCAATTTCGGCTTTACTTTGCAATGCTGGCAAGCAATCGATCAGCCGAAATAATTGCACCCGCAAACCTTCATTTTCCATCGTCCAAGCCATCAGCTTGTCATCGAAGCGCAACTCATCTTTAATTTGGGATAACTTCGACCAAATCGAGCTTTTGGTAGTTTCACCTAAAATCTGGCGGGCAATTTCCTGAGTCTTTGATTCGTACTTAGCGAGATCCAGATTGGGGTCGAACTGGGAATTTACTTGCTGCATTGAGTTAACCATAGCTGAGTGATGCAACCGATGTTTAAAAGCTTCCTAACTTGACGATACTGCATTTTTGAGGTGAAGGGAAAAACCGCAAACAGCCCCTTCGATCGATAATTATTGCAACTTTCTACTCCAGCCTGGAAACAAACTCTATTCCTGAGGTAACGAATAATAGCACCGATCGAGCGATCGAGATCGTGCTCTCTATTACCACCCCAGAAATCTTTGGGCATACTAGACAAGTAGCATTAGTAGTTTCTCGCCATCTTTACTATCTGCTTTTTTAGGACGGAAATTTAAACTCCGTCCTAAAAACCCAATTTTCAATTCTCTGCTTGGTGCAACACATGCAGAGGTTTCCTCCGCGTGATTGCATCCGCAATTCTCAATTAATTTAAGATAGGCGATCGCGCGAGTGTGAGACGATCGATAGCAGCGATCTTTAAATCGATCGAGTGACAATTGCTGCATCCTGAATCCCCAATTCTAGTATGCTGATAAATAGTACCTATTGACTGAAGACTGATATGGACTGGCAAGAGATTTCTGGGGGAGTGACTGCACCGAGAGGCTTTAGAGCGGCGGGAATTACTGCGGGGTTGAAAGCCTCTGGTTTGCCAGATTTAGCATTGATTTTGTCTGACGTGGATGCGATCGCGGCTGGAGTATTTACAACCAGTCAGGTACGAGCTGCTTGTGTGGAATATTGCCGCCAACAACTGGCGGTTAAGCCTAGTGCCCGTGCCATTCTCTGCAATTCGGGACAGGCTAATGCCGCAACTGGTGAAGGTGGCTGGGAGGATGCTATCGCTAGTGCTAATAGTCTTGCTGGTGCCCTCAATATCGCTCCAGAAGCTATCTTATTGGCTTCGACTGGCGTAATCGGTCAACGCATCAAAATGGATGCCTTAATCGCCGGAATTCCGCGTTTGGTGGCGGCGGCGGCTCCCGATGGGGGGGATACTGCGGCGAAGGCGATTATGACAACAGATTTGGTGAGTAAATCGATCGCGCTGGAAATGATGCTTGGCGATCGCGTGGTGCGGATGGGCGGAATGGCGAAGGGTTCGGGGATGATTCATCCGAATATGGCGACGTTGCTGGCTTTTGTGACCTGCGATGCGGCGGTATCGACCACGTTGTGGCAGCAAATGCTCGGTCGCGCTGCGGATAAGAGTTTCAACCAAATTACTGTCGATGGCGATACTAGTACTAACGACACGCTAATCGCGTTGGCGAATGGGGAATCGCGCACTCCAGCGATCGTCCAACCTGGCGCGGAGGCGGATAAATTGGAAGCGATGCTGACAGCGGTGTGTCAGTATTTGGCTAAATCGATCGCGCGGGATGGGGAAGGTGCTACTTGTCTGATCGAAGTCCAGGTATCGGGAACGCCAACCGATCGCGAGGCGCGGCAAATTGCCCGCGAGATTGCCGGATCTTCGCTGCTCAAAGCCGCAGTGTTCGGGCACGATCCTAACTGGGGGCGGATTGCGATGGCGGCTGGTAAAGCTGGCGTACCATTCGACCAAAATAATTTGGCGGTGAGTTTGGGCGAGATTCAGCTTATGGCTAACGGTCAACCGTTGGCATTCGATCGAGTGGCAGCGAGTAATTATCTCAAAGCAGCAAGTCAAGGGGAATACCTTAAAACAGATACTGTCTTAATTTCTGTATCTGTTGGCAATGGTCATGGGACGGGAATTGCTTGGGGTTGCGATTTGAGTTATGACTACGTAAAAATTAATGCTGAATACACGACTTAAATTAATCGATCGTTGATAATTGATAACTGATAGTTGGGTTGTTAGGATGGGGCTGTAAACCCCTGTTTTTGTGAACTTAGCTCGAGAGTCGATGGCGATCGCCTTAAATACTAAATTGGAGTTGCGCTGGTTACTCCGATTTAGCTAGGCAGACTATGTTAACTTTTACCTATCGAGTCAATTTGGATGTTATTTATCTAAATAGTTATGTTTGATTCTGTATCGGAGCAGCTACGCGAGCGATTCAAAACTATAGAGCGAAAGACGGTAGTTATTGGTGCTGCCGTGAGTGCTGGAGTCGTAGCTTTGGCTGGTGGGGGAATCTATTATGCGCCGTATTTAACGATCGATAATCTGAAAAATGCTACGGCCAATCGGAATACCGAAGCTTTATCAGAGTCGATTGATTTTCCCTCACTGCGGATGAGTATTAAAGAAAATGTTAAAGCTCAAGTATTAAAACAAATGGCTGGAGCTGAAGCTCCAACGGCAGCAAAAATGACACCAGCACAGGTGGAAAAAACGATCGATCCAGTGGTGGATAAACTAGTTACACCTGAAGGACTAGAGCGATTGATTAACGATAAAATCCCGGAGGCTAAAATCGATCTGAGCAATCTCGAACGAGATATCAATAAATCGGATTTGACGATGGGATATGAATCATTCGATCGATTTGTTGTGAAGATTACCGATAAAGTCGATCGATCGAAAAATGTCAGCCTAATTCTCAAGCGCAGCGGACTGGGGTGGAAACTAGCGGGGATCGATATTGCTGAATTTAGCTGATAATCGATCGCCACTTTCGACGATCGCCTAATCTTCTAACTTCAATCGTAAATGCACCAGATCTTCCAGAATCTGGCGAATATGTTGCTCGACTTGTTGTTTGCGCTCGGTCAAATCTTTAAGCTGCTGATATCTGGCAATTGACTGACTGACGCTCAAAATCTCTGCCATCGAACAGGGACGCGTCCACAATGCGCCATATTCATCCAATCCACACAAGCGATAACCAGCCTGGGGATCGATCGTCGTCAAAGTATTGAGATCGACTGTTTCGTAGGGCGTAGGAATGGCTGTGCCTGTCAGATTATATTTAAAAGTGCGCGATTCTAACCAAGCTGCTAAAATAGGGCCGCTGTTCGTAATTTGGATCCGCTCTCGTTCGATGTCTTGTAGTTCTTGTTGCCACTCCACGACCATTTTGTAGATTTCTTGGAGCATGTGGGCTGCCAAAATGGGGTTAGCATCTTGACGAAGATGACTAAATTTGGGCACTTGGACTGTCGGTATTTGAATATTCAAGTCTGAATTACGATCGATGGAGGTAGACATCTGAGATCGGTTGATAGTTAGCGGTTGCGGCACGGCTAGCATTTGAGTGAAGCACCCGATTCACCAAGCAATCGAGCGACCCAGCGCGCGCAAATCGAGTGAGTGGGAAGACAAATTTAGATGAAGGTTTCCCGGACTAACAACTTCATTAAGACATAACAGACAGTAGCTCGGTGGTTCGTTCGCGTAGCGTGTCCGTAGAACAATCGCGCCATGATGTAGCAACTAGACCTCTAGCTAAATTCATCAGATGAAGAAGATTTTAATGGATAACAGCATAACTCAATTCTCGCTCCAAACGGATACTTCCGATCGAGCGGTCGCGACACCAACAAATATGCCGAAACAACCGATCTTAGTTACAGGTGCCGCCCGTTGTGGTAAGAGTGAATGGGCGGAAACGCTAGCGATGACTAGCGGTCTGGCTGTCACATATATTGCGACAGCCACGATCGATCCGAGCGATGCGGACTGGCAAGCTAGAATCCTGCGCCACCAGCAGCGACGTCCAGCGACATGGCAGACCATTTTGGCAGTTGAAGATCTGGCTAGTACCATCGAGCGAGCTGGGGATAAGGAGTGTCTGCTGGTCGATTCTGTTGGTACTTGGGTGGCAAATTTACTCGATCGATCGGATGCGGAGTGGGAAGATCTTACTCACACTTTATTAGCTAAATTGTCGGGGAGTGTAGCGACGATAATTTTGGTAGCAGAAGAGACTGGCTGGGGAGTAGTCCCAGCTTATCCGAGCGGGCGGTTATTTCGCGACAGGTTGGGGATGTTGAGTCGGCAGATTGGCTCGATCGCGGGTACTGTTTATTTAGTTACTGGGGGGCATGTTTTGAATCTGTCGCAATTGGGGCAGAAGTTGGGAGAGGGGGAGCGGCTTCTCAAAAGTCTAAATCCTGTTAAAATGTAAACAAATACCAAGATCGAGATCCTGACGTCATCGTTCGTACTCACCCGTCCATGCCAACATCAATCCTCGTTGAAAAGAAAAAATTAGCCAAACCGCCTTTAGATATTCACTATCTAGGCGATCGCGTGTTGCGCCAACCTGCCAAACGAATTGCCAGTGTGGATGAAGAGATCCGGCGGATTATTGTGGCGATGCTTCAAACTATGTATAGTGCCGACGGCATTGGTTTAGCCGCGCCGCAAGTAGGCATTAACAAACAATTAATTGTCATCGATTGCGAGCTAGATAAACCTGAAGCTCCACCCGTAATTTTAATTAATCCGACGATTAAAAAGTACGGAAAAGCCCTCGCAAAAGACCAGGAAGGGTGCTTGAGCATTCCGGGGGTGTATTTAGACGTCGAGCGTCCAGAGACGCTTGAATTGGCTTACAGAGATGAATCCGGTCGTCCGCGCACGCTCAAAGCCGATGGCTTGCTCGCTCGTGCGATCCAGCATGAGATGGATCACCTCAATGGGGTATTATTTGTCGATCGAGTCGAGAACGAACTCGCGCTCACCGAAGAACTCAAGAAAAAAGGGTTCTCATTCCAGCATGTCCAACATATCGCCCAAGGAGCATAGTCACAGTTTATGTACACCCCTTTAACTGGTATATGCTTGCTTGGAGCCTCAATTTCGGCGATTGCCGCAGTCGGTTCGGTGTTTGAACTCAGTTCTGGTAATCCCGAACTGGGCACGGCAGTTACTGGCAGCATTTTGGCTGCAACTATTCCCCTAACAGTTTTCTTGTTTTTGACAGCAGTCAAAAATTCGCGCTAGGAACGTGAATTGAATAAATAACAACGATAGGGTGGGTAGGGGAAATGTCTCGACCCACCCTATCGTTGTGTATAGAACCCATTTGAGATTTATACGATTGGGAAAATACGTCATTCTGTCATCTTTTAGGTCTGTAGGGGTGGGTTTAAGCTAGCTAATGTTGCTATTACCAAGTGATATAGAACAAAACCCACCCTCCACCACCAGGGTCTAAAAAGATAACTGACGATCGACACGATCGAATGTCCATGTTTTTAGCGATCGATTTAGCTCGATCGATCGACACGATCGATTACAACAACTCCAAGCGGCTCGCTTTCTAGATCGACTAGGCAACTTCATCCGAATCGTTGTCGTACCCCTATTTGGAAGCCTAAGTAGATCATTCAAATTGTGTAGTTAGCACCATGTATTCATCTACTTTTTTTGATGCTACTAGCGTTATAAATTCTGTCTGTGGATTGTAGCTGTCGATAATCTTTGTCATTTTCGCGGCTAGCACTTCTCGCTCCCAGTCATTGTTGATGAATACTTCGTTTATCAGTTTTTCTTTTGATAAGTAGGCAAGCTCTGAATGTCCTTCGACTGATAGTGCTACTCCTCTGCCTTCTCGTTCGTATTTCTGCTTAATTTCTCTCATGTCGTCCGCTCCGCAGCTCGGCACGTCATCTGCGTCTCGTTCTAGATCTATCTCTCTGGTAATCATCCTCACTTTACTGACTTTGTAACGGGGGTGTCGATTTTTTTGCCAGTTTGGATCTAGTTGTTTGCGTCTTTTGGATTCTCCCATTTTGCCCTCTTGTCTATGCTTGGATGATTCTTTGTTATTTGTGAGTAGAGCGTCAATCCTGCGTTAGTTTTGACCCTCCGACAGGTGCGAATCTTCGACCCCACTCAGCACTGTACCACCGCTGTTGCGGCAAGCTCAACTACAGCAGTTCGTCCATTAATTGCATGACTTGGACGGCACCATCGGATAATCGATCGAATGGTGAGAGGGTAATTTGGGCTTCTAAGATGCCTTTGAGGGCGATTAGTTTGAGGCTATTTTCGGCATGAGCTTTAGAGATGGGAACGGCGGCGGGAAGATACCCAATCGCCCCCAAATCGGACAGCAATGCTCTTCTAACTTGCAAATCGCTGACAGTTAAGGCTTGAGTCAATCGATCGCCATAGACGTTATCCTGGGTGAGTTGGTACATCGCTCGCAGTGCGGCATACTTAACTCGCGGAATCGGATGTTCGAGAAATGGTTGAATTAACGGCACGGCATCAGTCGCGCCTAATGTCCCTAATGCTTCTACAATCGAGTCGTAAGGTTGCGAGAAATCTTCGCCCTGTGGCAACAGTCGGCCATCGCTGATGGCTGCGGCTAACATTTCTACTAGGGGCGGAATACAGCTCGGATCTCCCAACGTTTCTAAAGATTGTGCTGCTGCCTCGCGCACATAAAAATCCGAGCACTGGAGACACTCAATCAGTGGGGGCACCGCTTGCCAATCCTTTAATTTTCCCAACGCTCTAGCGGCACTGCGTCGGAGTGGATAGCCACCTTCAGGAGTCCGATCTTCTTCATCTTTTAAGGCCGCGATCAGTCCGGGAATTGCCGCTGGGTCTTCGATCCGAAATTTGCCCAACCACCAAGCCGCATATTTTCGCAATCCTAAATCTTGACTGCTCAAATTGGCGATCGCTTGTGCGGTAGTTAGTGGCTCATCTGTTTGAGTTGATAATTCGTCATCCACGATCGATAGTTAATAATTGATAATTGATAATTGATAATTGATAATCGATCGGCCAGCAGTATATTTCAGGCTGTTCCCATCTTATAAATATTTAAGCTTATCTACTTAGTCGGTAGTCAAGCGGCTACGCTACTTAAGTTATCGACATTTATCAACTATAAACAAATTTACAACATTTACTCAAAAATCTACCCAAAAAAATTCCCGAAGTCATTTCCGTTCATCAACGCAATTGCTGATGGATGGAGACGACTTCGGGAGATGAGGCGAGCGACTAGCTCAAGGCATTAATTGCATAGTCGAGGTAAGAATTAGCTTCAACAGCAGCATCGCCAGACAAACCGTGGTTGGACTTGACATACTTGAGAGCTTCGATGTACCAGCTTGGGGATAAGTCGAAAGTTTTGTTGATTTCAGCCAAACCACCGAGGAGGTA
>NZ_PVWO01000315.1 GCF_003003845.1 Chamaesiphon polymorphus CCALA 037
GTACCAAATCTTTGGCGATGACTCGATAGCCATTGCGCCTCATCCACAACAAAAAGCCTTGTTGTTTTTCATTAGTTCGATCGACTCCCGTGTAGAAAAAAGAACGCAACAGTCGCGAACCGCCAGTGAGTCGAGCTAGTAATTTGGTATAATCGATTTCAATATTTAGTTGTAGCGCGGCATAAAATAAATTAGAACCATCGACAAAGATGGCTACCCTCCCACGATTTTCTAATACTTGCTGTGCTGAAAATATCGAATTTTCATCATGGTTAAAACTATTCATCATTTATTGAGGTTGTTATAAATTTATTAAAAAAAATTGAGAATTTAAAAAAATTGGTTTATATATTGACAATGATGAAGCGCGATTGGCTATTCCTCCCCAATAGTTGAAAATCGATTAACTCAACCACTAGCATCGTTTGGTAGCTCCAGCTTAATGAAAATTGGTCGCGGCGATCCCAACGGTCGATCGGCTTGCAAGATTCCCCATTCTCCATGACGCGCCCAGTCTGCTGGTAGTTCGTTTGCGTCGAGATGAGATCGATCTCCGTGACTACCACAAACGAGATCGAAATCGACATCCAAACCTAATTGCTGATAAATATCCGTGCTAATTTTGGGCACGATCGGCGAAAGTAAGTATGCCGATAACCGTGCCGACTCCAAAGCAGAATATAAAACTTCGGCTAATTCTGAGTGTTTGTCTTGTTTGAATAATGTCCAAGGAGCGAGATCGTCGATATATTTATTGCTGGAGTGCGCCAACGTTAAAATTGCTTCGCAAGCATCTTTAAAGGCTAAATTATTGTAAGCGATCTCCACTCGATCTCCTAGCTCTCGACCCAAAAGTTTCAACGGGTGTTCGGCAGAAATGTCTTCTGGATTACAATTTGGGACGCGACCTTGGCAATATTTTTTAGCCATACTTAGTGTGCGATTGAGTAAATTCCCTAAATTGTTAGCAAAATCGGCATTCACGATTTCGACAAAGCGGGTTTCATTAAAATCGCCATCCTGACCGAATTCAATCCCCTTGAGAAAATAATAGCGCAGTGGTTCTGCACCATAGCGATCGACAAACTCGATCGGATCGATCGCATTGCCTTCACTTTTGCTGATTTTTTTACCATCTTTGGTAAAGTAGCCGTGGGCGAATACGCGATCTGGAATTGGTAAGCCTGCGGACATTAACATTGCAGGCCAATAAACGGCATGAAACCGTAAGATATCCTTACCGATTAAATGTAAATCGATCGGCCAACGGTGCGCCAATGCGTTGTCTAGAGTAGGTTCGGCATCAGGATCTAGCAAGGCGGTGACATAGCCCAGCAAAGCATCGAACCAGACATAAATTGTTTGCTGGGGATCGTTGGGTAAGGGAATACCCCAATCGACATTAACGCGAGAAATCGAAAAATCTTGCAATCCCTGCGCTACAAATTTAAGTACTTCGTTGCGCCGACTCAACGGCAAAATAAACTCTGGACACTCGGCGTATAGAGCTTCTAATTGCTGTTGATATTTAGACAGTCGAAAAAAATAATTACTTTCATCGCGCCATTCGACTTGCTTGCTCGGATGTAACGGACAATAGTTGTCGGCTAACAGATCCCGCTCCTCTTTAAATTCCTCGCAGGAGACACAGTACCAACCTTGTTGAGTCCCCTTGTAAATATCGCCTTGTGCCAATACCCGCTCGAAAAACTCTTTGACGATGCTCTGATGATTGGCTGCTGTCGTCCGACTAAAGCGATCGTATTGAATGTTCAGCTTGCTCCACAAGGCATCAAAACGCGCGACAATTCGATCGCAGTGGACTTGTGGCTCGACCCCTGCGGCGATAGCCGTGCGTTCGATTTTCTGCCCGTGTTCGTCAGTTCCAGTAACTAGTAACACATCGCGGCGATTGAGTCGTTGCCATCTAGCGATCGTATCGGCTGCCATCGTAGTGTAAGCATGTCCGATATGCGGAATATCATTAACGTAGTATAGCGGTGTTGTTACGGTAAAGGAATGTGGTGTTTTGGCAGGATAATTCATATAGCAGCTCAAATGTGGCGGACTTCGTAGCGTTGGATCGAACTGCCGTTAGGGGCTGTGTGGACTCGACCCGATCGACCAAAAATTAGTCGTAAATAAATTCACAATCCCCAGCCTGCTCAAAATTTGACTGTAGCTAGATCTGTCGGTGCTAATCTGGTGCGAATGCCTAGCGGCAGGCGGACGCTACCCTCGTGCGAACTCATCGACTGCGAGACTTTAAACAGCACTTTTGGCAATGCCAAAAGATCGGTTCGATATTACCCATTGTAGAGTTATGAGCATCGTCCCCGATCGAATCTAGTTACGCTTGAGTTTCCTCAAGACTTAGCTCTAGTCTCCATCATAGATGAGGTTGCCCAACTTCTGTGCTTTGTTAATAATTAGTTAATTGGTTTGATGCTAAACTTAAGGTGGCTGCTAGGGCAACTAGCTCAATGGTAGAGCATCGGACTCTTAATCCGCTGGTTCCGAGTTCGAGCCTCGGGTTGCCCATTTTTAGATCGATCGCCATTGTGCAGTCGTGTCGAACTAATACTACACAAGGCTGAATTATAAGAATTTTGCCCGATCGAGCAAAGATAATAAATCCTCAGCCGATCGCCGCGATCGATTAGTTAGGATTATTACTGCGGCGACGATGTAATCGATATTTTGCGATAGGGAGCGGTTTAGCTCTGGGTTGGCACGATCGAGCGCGCTATGAGTAGTATCAGATTTTCGAGCGCGCGAATATCTTTTGACTGACAATTTTGGCCGATCCGGGCATTTACATTAGCTTAAAAAATTTCATAAATCTTTATCATCGGCGGGGATTAGCGTATACTACGAAAGCAAAGCTTAATCCCATGTATAAAGGAGCAAAAATCTAATGTCGGAGGCGCAGCAGCCCCTCAGAGTCCCTAGGGAATTTTTGGGACCGCCTGATGACTTGAATCCCAACGTCTTCATGTTCTTTGGCGCAATTGCTCTAGTGACGATCTCGACGATCGGCTATTGGCAATGGCAGTTACCAGGTTGGTGTTGCTTCGGCTTCAATGTCTTGGCTTTACATATGGCAGGTACCGTGATTCACGATGCTTCTCATAATTCCGCCCATCCCGATCGGGTGGCGAATGCAATTATGGGACATGGTAGTGCATTAATGCTCGGATTTGCATTTCCAGTCTTTACGCGCGTACACATCCAGCACCATGCCAACGTCAACGATCCCGATAACGATCCGGATCATTACGTCTCCACAGGTGGCCCCCTCTGGATGATTGCCGCGAGGTTTTTTTATCACGAGATCTATTTTTTCCAGCGCAAACTATGGCGGAAAAACGAACTGCTCGAATGGTTTCTCAGTAGGCTAGTAGTAGGACTGGTCATCTATTGGGCTTGTCAAAACGGCTATACTAGCTACGTTTTTAATTTTTGGTTTTCACCAGCATTAGTCGTCGGTATCGCACTGGGACTATTTTTCGACTATCTACCCCATCGTCCTTTCAAAGAGCGAGATCGGTGGAAAAATGCCCGCGTTTATCCAGGGCCGATTCTGAATATCCTTATTTTCGGCCAAAATTATCACTTGATCCATCATCTATGGCCGTCAATTCCCTGGTACAAGTATCAACCAGCCTACCAGGCAACCAAACCATTATTGGAATCAAAAGGATGCCATCAATCGCTGGGATTATTGCAGGGTAAAGATTTTCTTCACTTTGTTTATGACATCTTTTTGGGCATTAGGTTTCACCACAAACCCAAGCCAGTGAGTCAGGAGGCGATCGATCCTTAGTCGTGTGATTGAGTCGGCTCGTGGTATTCGGGATGCACTCGATCGATAAATACTAGTTTGTTCGCGACACCACGGATCTGACCCTCGACAAAAAACCAGGCTAGGCAAATGCTGCGCCTGGTTTTTTGATTTTCCCGCGATCGCCTTTTGACAATTTAGATCGAATCTTCAGATCGAGTGTGCTTAAATATACTAGCTTTCAGTACAATTTGCGGACGCTCGATCGTGAGTAAAAAGGTATTAAATTGCTAACATCTGTGAGGAGAGAGCTTGCGGATCTAACCTAGAAGCTACAAATTATTCAGCAAAATTTTACTGGCTCCTGACTGTTGGTATCGATCGGTGGCAATTAGAGCGATCGAATGTGAGTTTTTTAGTCATCCAAGAGTTATTATCTTTGAGATAGGAATAAGATCGGTAATCGGTAATTTAGCATAATCCCCAGTACCGCAGCTATTTCAGCAACTCGGAGATCTAGAAAACTGTAACTAGTACTGAGCGGCATAAGTAAAGCAACCATTGCCGATACTCTACCTCTACTCTCCCAACTCCCAACTCCCAACTCCCAACTCCCAACTTTCCCAAATAGTAGGTTCATTTATGCCGGAGACTACTAGTAGCACATTGTTAGCGCGAGTAAATAGTGTTTAATATGCTCGATCGCTCAAAAAAAATGGTAATAAATAATACTAAAGAGCGAGCGAATGCTGCTTAATTACTGAATATCGATCGAATTTATTACCTAATTCCTGTAAAATCTAAGCAAAAATCAGTAATTCCCACCGCAGTCTCTTGGAATTTGGAGGACAAATATATCAGTAGCACAACCACCACCCAAAATATGTTAACAACAGAAAAGTCTGTCATTCACATCTGGGGTCAACACCCATTGTCTGGAGAAGTCAAAATCAGTGGTGCCAAGAATTCCGCCTTGGTTGTCATGGCTGGTGCTTTGCTGTGCTCGACTGGATGTCGGCTCCAAAACATTCCTGGACTGGTAGATGTCGATAAGATGTGCCAGATTATTGAAGCGTTGGGCGTCAAGATCGATCGCAATGGCGAAGTTTTGGATTTTGATACCACTGGATTCAACTGTCATACACCACCATTTGAATTGGTTTCCAAGTTGCGGGCGGCTTTTTTTGCGATCGGGCCGATTCTGGCGCGGTTAGGGGTTGCTAAAGTACCCTTACCTGGTGGCTGCTCGATCGGCGCACGTCCGGTAGAGTTACATGTGCGCGGCTTGCAAGCCATGGGCGCGCATGTCGAAATCGAGCATGGAATTGTCAATGCGTATGTTACTGGCGCGAATAAACGCCTCCAAGGGGCGAAAATTTATCTGGACTACCCAAGTGTCGGTGCGACCGAAACATTGATGATGGCGGCGACTTTAGCCGAGGGTGAGACGATTTTAGAAAACGCGGCCAAGGAACCGGAAGTTGTCGATCTTGCTAATTTCTGTATTGCTATGGGCGCGCAGATTTTTGGAGCGGGTACGGATCGGATTACGATCGTCGGCGTCGATAAGCTCCATGAGGCCGATTATCGGATTATTGCCGATCGTGTCGAAGCAGCAACATTTTTGGTGGCTGGTGCGATTACCAATTCGGAACTGAGTCTGTATCCAGTCATCCCGGATCATCTCACCGCCGCAGTGGCGAAGTTAGAGCAAATTGGCGCGAAAGTAGTAATGGATGCCCCTAACCGGATGCGAGTAATTCCGACAGGTACGCTCAAAGGTGCGGATATCGAGACTCTGCCCTATCCAGCTTTTCCGACCGACATGCAGGCTCAATTTATGGCGATGCTTGCCATCAGCGAAGGTAACAGCGTGATTACCGAAACTGTATTTGAAAATCGACTCCAACACGTTGCCGAACTCAAACGGATGGGTGCCAATATTAGGGTTAAAGGCAATCATGCCATTGTCGAAGGCGTACCGCTCTTATCTGGTGCGACTGTCACCGCAACCGATCTGCGTGCTTCTGCTGCACTCGTACTGGCAGGTTTAGCCGCTCAAGGCAAAACCACGATTCAAGACCTGCATCACCTCGATCGCGGTTACGATTGTCTCGAAGCCAAAATGCGCAATCTCGGAGCCAAAATCGAGCGGGTACGAGTTAATGCTGAGGGTGAAACCGTCTATCGCTACGCGGATGAAGCCGTGCGGGTGTAGAGATAGCGATCCCCGATCGTTACCGATCGATCGACAGACTCGATCGTAAATAAACATGTATAGTACTAGAAGGTTGGGGTAACTTCGTGGCACGATCGTAAGTTGCTCCCGTCCACTTTCACCTATTTTAGATAGATTATGCAGTTAAGATTAGGGGACACCGTTCCCAACTTCACCCAAGCTACTACCCAGGGCGAGATCGATTTCTTTGAATGGGCTGGAAATAGCTGGGTAATTCTCTTCTCTCACCCTAAAGATTTCACTCCAGTTTGTACGACAGAATTGGGCGAAGTAGCTAAATTAAAACCAGAATTTGACAAACGCAACGTTAAACCGATCGCGCTGAGTGTCGATGATGTAGATTCTCATAATGGTTGGGTTGGTGATATCCTCGAAACTCAAGGTGCCGCACTCAACTATCCCATCATTGCCGATCCAGACAAGAAAGTCTCTGACTTATATGACATGATTCACCCTAATGCCAATGCAATGGTGACTGTCCGCTCGGTATTCATTATCGACCCCAACAAGAAACTCCGGCTGACGCTGACTTATCCTCCTAGTACCGGACGGAATTTTGATGAGATCCTACGGGTAATTGATTCGCTCCAACTCACCGATAACTACAGCGTGGCAACTCCTGCCAACTGGGTTGATGGTGGTGATTGTGTGGTAGTACCGACGATTTCTACTGAGGAAGCCAAGGTGAAGTTTCCTAAAGGTATCACCGAACTCAAGCCTTATCTGCGCATGACTCCCCAGCCAGATAAGTAATAGGTTTTAGGCTTTAGGCTTTAGGCTTTAGGAGATTTCAAGTTCTGCACAGTGCTAGATCGTACCTCTAATCGGCACTGGTTATCGATCGATTAACTTCGATCTGACTCACAAAAAAACAGCCTGCTGGCTGTTTTTTATTGTATTAACTGTGGGTAGATGATAGG
>NZ_PVWO01000316.1 GCF_003003845.1 Chamaesiphon polymorphus CCALA 037
GAGATGTGTATAAGAGACAGGATAATTACCTCTTCCCGTCCTTTATGGCGACTGCTGATTCAGAATGACAAAGGCTCAGCTTAGCAACGCATTACCCTTTAACCTTTTCCCCTTCTCCCTCTCGATCGGATTAAATTATCGCTGTAAGTACGAAAGAGCCATACAATTCGATCGACTGCAACATAATCGATCGAAAGATCGTCACGAGCGATACTAGTTGTTAAGATTAATTTAGCAGTTATCGCTCTTACTCATATCACTTTTGGGACAAGATTTATGTTAGCTAGAGTAGCTTCACTCCGTCAGTGGTTGCAGCGATGGTGGTTATATGCCAGCCTCTCGTTCCTCACTATCGGTATTGTTATCTTGGGACAGCCTCAGCTCGTGCGAGCGGCGGAATGGTGGCAAATACTGATCCAAGGTGCCCAAATTATTCAGCTATCTAATATCTCTGACTCTCAAGAAGCTAGCCTGGGAGCCGAAACCAATCGCGCCATTCTCCGCCAAGTGCGACTTTTAGAGAATCCGGCTGTAACTGGTTATGTCGATCGCATCGGCCAAAGATTAGTCAGAAATAGCGGTAGATCGAATATTAGATATACTTTCCAAGTCGTCGAAGACAATGCAATTAATGCTTTTGCGACGATGGGTGGTTACGTATATATCAATACTGGGACGATGAAAGCCGCAGATAATGAAGCACAATTAGCTGGCGTGATCGGGCATGAAATCGGACACATTGCAGGCAAGCATTCGCTCCAAAGAGTCAGACAATCAGCCATCGCTCAAGGTATCAGTACTGTAGCTGGAGTGGAACGCGATCGGATCGTGCAAATGGGCGTACAATTGGCTCTGACGCTACCTAACAGCCGTCAGGATGAATTTGACGCAGATCGTCGCGGCTTGTCAATGCTGCTTCAAACTGGGTATGCGCCTAATGGATTACCTGATTTCATGAAAAAATTAGTTACTAGTAATTCGGCTCCAGCATTTTTGAGCAGCCATCCAGCCGCTAGCGAACGGGTGACTAAGCTTCAAACTATGATTCCCGCCACCTATCGGAATCGGACTGAAGGTTTAAATGCTAGTGCTTACAAGCAAACTTTACGCAATTTCTTCTAGAAGTCTACGATGTGAATATAGTTACTATTTTGGTGAGGAGCGGGGAGCGGGGAGTTGGGAGTGTGAAATAGTAGCCTAATTTTTCATACTCCGTTGGCGAAGCCTCTCTGAAAGAGAATCCAGCAACACCGATAAATCTTTTGGTAAGGCTCCATATTGACTAATCCTTTGGTTTCAAATGTCGATCGCCACCAAAGAACTCCAACCAAGATCCGACTACTAACCAATGGATAATTACGGGAATCCAAATCGAGCCAGTAGATAGATAGGCGATCGTGCAAACTATCCCTAGCAATCCGGCTAAAGTGAGAAATCGCCAGTCCATAAATGTCGGATTGCCTAACTTGTAAAAAGTTAGCGCATTGAAGGGGTGATAGGCAATGAATAAAATTAGAGAAATTAACGACCAAATATACATATTTGGAGTTGAAACTGTCTCGATCGGGTGAGGAATTAACAATAGCCTAAATAGAATTTCTTCTATCAATGCAGGGAGAAAGAATAGGAATATCCATAAGCGCATCTGCTGCCAAATTCTGCCACCTAACTTAGGCGCGAACGCCTGGAAACTTAAGAAACCAGATTTAAATCCGATCGGTAAATTAATCGCCGCATAACTAGTTAATAAACCCAACCCTAATAAACAATCCGAACTACTTGGTAACGTGACTAGTCCCGCCCACATTCTGACGACTAATGTAGCTAAAATTGGGATTTGTCCGAACAGAATTGTTGGGGCAATTGGAGTTATATCGAGATTGACACCACCCACCTGATAGGTATTTAAAAACCAGATCGTCGCGCCGCGACTATTAAAAATCTTGGCGATGCCATCCTGCGCGCCGCGCGGTAACATCGTGCGCCAACTGACTAAGCCAGCCAGCGGATTGTCACTACTGGCAAACCCTCTATCTGAATCGATTCCAGATAATTTGGCTGCGTTTTGTTGCCAATCTTGACGCACTATTCCCAAGGGTGCGAGGGTAGTTTCTAGCTCTGCTCCTAGAGATTGCAACTCTCTAAATCTGAGAGTTTGCGGGTGCTGGGGATGAGTTGCCAGCCAAGTTTGGATCTGCGGTTGCGCGCTGACTTGAAGATTTAATTGGCGAATGGTGACGTAGAGAGCTTGATTGGCATCTTGTACGCAAGATGTGGCGGGGGTAACGCTGGCATTTCCGGTACCGTCGCCAGTGCGATAACGCGCCGCAAAAATGGTTAATTGTCGCTGCAATTCTGTCAGGGGTGAGAGCTTGATTCCCCCAAAATCATAATCTGCGGTAACGGGGGGATAGCTAATTAATAAGTCCGAAACTGGGCGAGTCCCCAACCAACCACGCTGGAGATGCCCCATGTAAGTCGCCCAATCTTGTTTACCAGCGATAATACCGTTGGGATTGTGGGCGTAGACTTGATCGTACTCGAAGTTCCACTCTAATTCGCCTGTAAATGTCGATCGAGTTACGGTTGCTATTCCATAAGCAAAATGTCCGGTGACAGTTTGCCACACCCCAGGATTGTCACCAGTTTTGCCGCCAATTCCGCCGAATAAATGAATTAATAATGCGCGATCGCCCAATCGTTCGATAGGATGCTCGGAGGATAAACCGCGAAATTTAACCTGCGATAATTGCCCTTTTTGTCGATCGATATTTTGCCAATGTTGAAGATTGAGATAGTCTAATTTGGCATTCGTGTCGGTAATTTCTCGCTGTGGTACTAGCGTAAATAAGGCGCGGGGTTGAATGGCGGTGACGGTAAATAAATTCTGACGATCGCGTTCGCCATAAATATACCACCCCTGAGAGCCTGCGGGCGATCGCTCCAAATCTCGAATCGTACTGGGTAATAAACCCGATGGCTGCGCTGGCATTTGGGGAATCCGAATCGTCTCAATTTGCCCGTTGAAGCCATGGGAATTGAGATCGTAGTGTCGGACTTTAAAATACTCATTCGGGCACCCAGAATGACCCTTACAAGCGGGCTGACGACTATTATCGGTACCGAGAATTTGCACCAGTCCTGTCATGGTACCTGCAATCTGGATCGGTTCGCGATCGATCGTCAACAGCGGAGTTTTAGAGCCACTTTCCGCAGTCAGATTTACCCCACTGAGTCTCACTAAAACATCATCTTCAGCTCTAGCACCTGCCAAAGATTGCAGCGCGCCGACAGCAGATCTACCATTGAGTCGCAGGGGATGGATGTTACCTTGTTTCTGACTGGCAATCGTACCAGCGGCAAACTTAATATCGGTAGTAACTTGGCGCACGTCGGCTGCAATCCTCGACTGTGGTTGCCATGTCAGGCGCAGAGTTTTACCAATCGTCTGGCGTGCTGTCGCTGGGGCATTTTTAATTTCGATCCATACCCAATCGCCTGGAGGGGCTGTTTCGATCTCTTGTTGGCTGGGTAGAATCGATCGCCCGATCCACTCACCGTTAGCGCGATAATTAAGACTCGGACTACTATTGTCGATCGACTTTGGCAGATTGGAAACTGCGGCGAGTTCCAACGGTATGGGTAAATTAGGCGGTAATGTATTCGCCAAAATTGCATTGTGACACCACCAGCTCCAGCAAATGCCAATGGCACAAGCTCCAATTAGCTGCCAAAATCTCACCTTCTTCACGCCGATTTATCGCAATTCGCAAATGGAACAATCTGATGTTACTATTTGACCCTTTGGAGGGGGTTTGGGGGACGGTTGCGTCCCCCAACGGGGGGTCTCCCCCCAGATCCCCCAGTTCCGGGTTCTACGGAGCTACTAACCTAAAAAGTACTAGTCCGAAATCTGTGGGTAATGGATAGCCTTTTCACGGGGGGGTAAACCCGTTAAAAACGAAGTCTAGCCGACTTGTGTACACACCGTAGCCCTACAGACCTGTAGGGGCTAGCCCTAGATTACTTGCAGCATAAAGCTGATGCGCTGCTCCAAGCTCAGCTTGGCGATCTTAGCGGCAAACTCATCTGTCTGAGACGGTAATTTATAATCAGACGGCACTTGGATGATGCTGCCCTTCTCCATTCCCTGTGAGAGCAGCAGCCAAACTTCCAACTTAGCATTAGGACTTAACGCATTGTAGGCATTGCTCGCACCCGTAGCCTTACCAGAGAGCAAATCTCGCTGTGCTTGCAGTTGTTCTTCTGGAGCTAATGCCTCGATTTGGTCGTATACTGCGTTACCAACAACTTCTACACTTTGAGGCGGTGCGGGTTGTAACTCATCTTTAATATCCAGGTAGCCGTACCAAAGTAAGCCAAGTTGAGTATCTACATCGAAGCTTTTAAATTCGTCTAAAGCTTGTTGGGTATCGGCATCGACTGTGTAAGTCATATAAACTCCAAAAAATGAATTGTGTTGCTAATTTGCCAGCTCGCCGCAGCAAGAATCTCGCTCGGCTCTATCTCAAGCTAACGAATCGATCGAGCTGAATAATCAGACAAAAGATAGAGACAACATTCACCCCTAAAGATAGATTTCAGAAGTTGAGAGATGAGAGTTGATAGTTGAGAGTTCCAATTCGATCGTTGAGTACCAAATATATCTCTCTCCTGGAAGATCGGGATTTGAGGGAGATTAACTTATAATCGCCAAGAGAATCAGGTCTGAAGCCTCCCAGTTTAGGAGGTAGGCGATGTTGGAGGTCTCTTCCAACATTTGAGTCTACCGTAGGGGAAATCAAACAAAATGATTCATTGCTTCAATCCTCTGTCTCGATCGCTGCTTGGTGGAACGCACGCGGAGGAAACCTCAGCGCGATTCCATCCGCTTTTCGCGTCGGGAAACCCGATCGTAAGAGCGAATCGCTTCACTTCAGGGGGAGGTCATTCTCAATTCAATTTTCCATTCTTGAAAAGTGTGTTATTCGACCGATCGAGGGTACGTTCGCAGCTTGCACCAATACAGAGGTTTAATACATGTTCATACCACACGGTTTCGGGCAACAATCGGTGAGTACGTCTCTAGGCCAAATCGTCTACTACACAGCCCAGGGACAGCCTTGGAATAAAGCAAGTGCAGATGCCAAGACGCTAATATTTCTGCACGCTTTAGGGGGCGGTTCATCCGCTTATGAGTGGTCGAAAGTTTATCCGGCTTTTGCCGCAGAATACCGGATTCTCGCGCCCGATCTGATTGGCTGGGGACGCTCAGAGCATCCCGCCCGCGATTACCGCGTGGAAGACTATGTAAACACGATCGTCGAATTTATCGATCGAACCTGCGATCGACCCGCGACGATCGTTGCCTCTGGCTTGACGGCGGCATTTACCGTGCGGGCGGCGGTGAAACGTCCCGAGCTGTTCGAGTCATTAATTTTGGTAACTGCTGCCGGATTGAATGACTTCGGACGCAACTATTCGCAAGATTTCTTTGCCCAGGTGGTGAAAACGCCGATTTTAGATCGCGTCTTCTACAGCACTGGGATTGCCACTTCCTTTGGAATTCGCGGTTTTCTAGAGCAACGCCAGTTTGCTAGCAGCGATCGCGTGTATCCCGAAATCGTCGAAGCCTACTTACAATCGGCACAGCAACATAACGCGGAATACGCCGCCCTAGCATTCGTTCGTGGCGATTTGAGTTTCGATCTGGCTGAATACCTGCCGCAACTCACTACCCCAACCGCGCTAATTTATGGGCAGAAAACTGAGTATACCAGTCCAGATTTAGGGCGACGCTTTACCCAGATCGCGCCTACAGCAATTCGGGCGTTTGAATACCTCAATGACACCAGACTAACACCGCACCTAGAACTTCCCGCAATGGCAATCGGTCTGATTCGGAAATTTTTACCACTGCTTCAGGAAAAATAGCCCGATTCGATCGATCGACGAGCGTACCAAATCTGACTTTCTCCTGTCGGAGAGGCTACGCCAACGGGATAAGAAATGCCTGGAGACTGGAAGTCTCCGCTCGTGATGCAAAGTCCGCCTTCGCGGACTAGAATATTAGTCCGCGAAGGCGGACTTTGCCTCGTTAGCCCCGATTTCAATCGGAGGCGGTATTAGAACGAAGCCAAAATTCTTAACCCGAACTCAGGTTATCGTACATAAATTCCACAATGTCTAAAATCCCTAGTGCGCTCCCGATCGTCACATTTCAACGAGTCGCGATCGCAGGCAAGCGACTAGCAGCCAATGTTAGCTCGATCCCGCGATCGTAGGACGTTTTGTGAATGGTACCTAAAAGTTGATGCAAAGCGGTGTCGTCAAGGATGGCTGGAGTCGTCCATAAGTAGTGCATTTCCACCAGTTCGCGCATGAACGGATCGAATAATCCCAATGCCTGTAACATCAGCTTGTTGGCTACGATCCAGCTCGGCTTGCGGTTGACGGCAGCAAAGATCCGCTCGACGAACTCTCGCTGGGTGATGGTACCAGCTCCACCAAAATGCCAGATCCGCCCGAAAGCACGCGGCTCATTTACCATTGCCAACACCACAGCACCGACATCTGGGACGAACATAAATTCATGCGGCGTATCGATCGGGCCGATTAATTGCGCCTGCTTGCCAGTTACGGCGGCTTGAAAGGCACTGTGCAAAAAACTCAGCTCGACATTGGGGCCATAAAAATCTGGCAAGCGGAGAATCGCCCCCCGAATCGACCCCGCAGCGTCGGCTTCGAGCAATACATCTTCCTGTTCTTTCCGCATTTGCCCTTTAAAAGTATGCGGCTCGCGCGGATGATTTTCCCGAATCCGCTCGGTTTGCGGTCGCCCACAGGGGTAAATCGTGCCAATTAGCAATAGTTGTTTCACTCC
>NZ_PVWO01000317.1 GCF_003003845.1 Chamaesiphon polymorphus CCALA 037
AGATAAGCGCAAAGAGGGTGGCTCGATGGGGGGATTGTGGGAGTTTCCCGGTGGTAAAATCGAAGCAGGCGAAACGGTAGTTGACTGCATAATACGCGAAATTCGCGAGGAGTTGGCGATCGAGATTAGTGTCGGCGAACATCTGATTTCGATCGACCATACTTATCCGACATTTCAACTGACACTCATCGCCCATCATTGCCATCATATCAGCGGCACCCCTCAACCGATCGAATCCGATGAAGTCCGCTGGGTAAATGTCAGCGATTTAGATAAATATCAGTTTCCCGCAGCGAATCTGGAGATTATTAGTGCAATTAAAAAGGACAGCTCTCATCTATCTAAGTAGCAATTGCAATCTCATTTTAAAACTAATTCTGCCAGGAAAATGCTATTCGATCGAGAGTTTCTACATTACTAACGATCGAGCGATTACAAATCCTGTGCTTGCGATCGATAATGGCCAAAGCCGACACGATGCGATTGTAGCTTTTCGGTAAACGCACAAATAATCGAGATCGAATTGGCGGGCAAAATCTCAGTTTCGATTTGAATTTAATCGATAAAAATTTGTCCACCCTGCACGAGGAAACTTCTACTTATGAAGAAGAGTATTTATTGGTCAATAAATTATAAAACTCATTCCTGTAACTACTGTATTCTTCGTATGTCAAATCTTTACTATATTCGTTTGTTTCTAGCCATTCATACAACAATAAACATGCTTTTTCTTTTGAAATAAATTCACATTCATCAAAGTCTATATCATCATTTTCTGGTGTTCTTACCCAAACGTAATTTGGAAAATCATCAAGTTTTTGTAAATTTTCTTTCCACTCATTTGTCAATAAAGAAACCCCTCCTAACCTCCACTTGTTAAGGTGCATACATATACGTAGCGAAGATTTCCACTTATTATATATAAAAAGAGAAAAGCAGTAATTCTTTAAAGCATCATTGTTTTCTAATGAGAATATTTCTGTTTTGTATATTTCCTCAACTTCATGTAAGCACTCAATTACTGATTTGTAATCATCAAAGTTTCGACTGTAAACATCATAGACTGTTACTGAGTTATAATATTCAATATCTTCTATGTCTGAGTGTCTTGATTTGATGAAATTATTTGGCTTCATGTTATAAAAGCAAAAAATTTCCAACCTGCAATAAAAATCTTGATTCATTACTTTCATTAGTTGCTTGTGAATGATTTTAATCCAATATGGCTCATGTCTATATCTTTAAATTAAATCACTAATAATATCTGGTATATGTGTTAATAAATCACCAGACAAGGCGAATTTGGTTGCATTTGTTTCGATAGCCTCAGCAATTTTAGCTTCGACTTCTTCATTAGTGGATCTCATATATCTATTCTCACAAGCTACTTTTTGTTGTCGGCTGCATGACACCACTACTTTTCTGGTCGAAACCACCCATCCACCTACTTGTACTGAGCGGCTTACAGTGAGCGTAGCCGAACTGAGTCGAAGTATCCACCCTCTGTTCCAAACACTTCCGGAATCCCCAGTAGTCGCGCTGTATCTAAGCAACAGTGAAGTTTTTAGTCTAGGCTCAATCCTTCCGTTTTAACTGGGTACAATCGAAACAATAGGGCACTGGGGAGAAAGTTATGGCGGCAGAATTAGCCATTCGGACTGAGGATTTGACCAAACAATTCGATCGACATATTGCGGTACACGGCGTAGAATTGACCGTAGCCGCTGGTGAAGTGTATGGGTTGATCGGCCCTAACGGAGCTGGTAAGACCACCCTGATGCGGATGCTAGCCACTGCTGAGGAGCCAACGCTGGGTGAGATCTATATTAATGGCGAACGGCTGTTGCGAGATCGGAGTAATGCTAATCTCAAGCGATTATTGGGTTACCTTCCCGATGATTTTCCCTTGTATGACGATCTGACAGTTTGGGATTATCTTGACTATTTTGCAAGATTATATAAATTAAATGGCGATCGACGTCAGCGACGGTTGTACGATGTGCTGGAATTGGTACAACTGAGTACCAAGCGCAATAGTAAGATTGCGACACTATCGCGTGGGATGAAACAGCGATTGAGTTTGGCGCGGACGATTATTCACGAGCCAATTTTACTACTTTTAGACGAGCCTGTATCGGGATTAGATCCGATCGCGCGGATGCAGTTTCGGCAGATTATCAAGACGCTGCAAGAAGCCGGGATGACAATTTTAATTTCCTCGCACGTTTTGAGTGACTTAGCCGAACTCTGTACGTCGGTTGGCATTATGGAGTTGGGATTTTTGGTAGAAAGTTGTCGGCTTCAGGATTTGTATCAACGGTTGAGTCGTCAGCAAATTTTGATTAGCACGTTAGGCGATGCAGAAATTCTCAAGCGCGAGCTAAAAACTAATTCTTTAGTTGCCGATATTGAAATTTTGGCAGGTACGAACCAAGTGAGAGTCGGATTTTCGGGGACGGAAGAGGATGCCGCTGAATTATTGCGATCGCTAATTCACGCACAGTTACCGATTACTAATTTTCAATGTACGCAAGAAGATCTGGAAACTATTTTCTTGAAATTAGGACATCAACAAGCATCTTAAATTAGTGGATAGTGAATAGTGAATAGTTAGTAGTCGATAATTGGGTAGTGTGAGTGATGCTGGATAAATATATCGATCGAATTGGGGAATGGAATCCACAATTATTTAGAGAGTTAAAGAGTCGGCTGACGGGTAATGCCACGATCGCTGTTGTGGCGATTTCGATCGTACTGCAAGCGATCGCCATCGGATTAGTTACGAGCGGCAATATGCCAATAGAAGCCAAAATTCATCAGAATTTTGTTACGCTTAGTTGGTTGATGCCAATGGGTTTGATTTTAGGTAGCGTTTATACGCTCATTGCCGATCTCCATCAAGAAGAAAAACGCGGTACTCTAAATTTTATCCGACTCACACCCCAATCGGCACGAAGTATTCTGATTGGTAAAATGCTAGGCGTACCTAGCCTGATTTATGTGGGGATATTGTGCGCATTGCCTTTTCACTTGGCTTTAGGGATAATATCGGGGATTGGTTTACCGCTAATATTGGTCTGGTATTTTACGGTCGGTGCAGCAATATATCTTTGTTCGAGTTTAGCGATTTTGTATAGCTTGTACGGAGGTAGATATCCGCTCGTATTTACGATCTTATTTGCGCTACCCATCCAGACGATTGTCAGTCTTTATAACTACTATTTAAATGCAGTAGCTACAGGTCAATCTTGGACAATCGAGGCATCTGTTCGCTGGTTTTGGCTGCCGATCGTTAATAACTTTTATATTTGTAATGCTCTAATTGTTACTACGATCTTAGTAATTAGTTATTGGTTATGGGTGACGATCGATCGCGAATATATCAATCCAGCTAGTACTGCATTTAAAAAAGAGCATAGCTACTGGATGAATATGCAATTTCAGTTATGGCTGCTAGGTTTTGCCTTACCGATACTCAGCTCTAGTCCGATCGATCGTTCTAACCAAAACTTTTATATTTTAGCTACATTTTATAGTGTCGGTACGATCGGGATATATTGCCTGATTCCCCAGATCTTACCGAGTAAATTGAGTATGCAAGAGTGGAGTCGTTATCGACGAGATCGAGTCACCCACGAGCATCGTCAGTGGTGGCAACAAGAACTATTTCGAGATCTAGTTTGGCATGATGCTAGTCCGATCGGATTGGCAATGCTAATTAATGTTGCGATCTCAGCGATAGTTTGGGGAACGTGTTTTGGGATATTCGTGTCAGATCCAGTGTGGTTGTTAAAATCTCTGTGCGGGATAATAATTGTCAGTGTTCTGACGTTAATCCATGCTGGAATTATTAACTTAATTTTCCTCCGATCGCCAGCTAAAACTCGAGGGGTGATGCCGTTAATTATTTTGATGTCGGGATTACCATTATTTCTGGGATTTATCGCTACAATTACTTTAAATCATTCTAGCTCGGGACTGTGGTTGTTTCTCTTCTCACCATTTGCCTGGATGGGGGTGACACAATTAGCATTACCAAGCATTGGCGCGGTTTTAATGGGGCAACTAGGCATCCTAGCTGGCATCACCAAACTGATTCAAAGAAGGCTACAGCAATTGGGACGCTCGGATACTCAAGCTCTAAGCCAGCAAAAATCTTTATTAGCGAGGACAAATATATGAGGTGAAAGTTAGTCGCGATCGCTCAATTAATTGTCGATGACTTCAGGAAGATTTATAAATATGGTATTAGCTAAAATAATCGATCGAGTGGGTGACTCGAACCCTCAAATATTTCGAGAACTTAAAGAACGTTTGACCGTCCGCAATCTAGGGATCGCATTGGGAGCAGCTCTAGTCATTCAAGTGTTTGTCTTGATGTATTTTAATAGTCAGCTTCCAGTACCCGATCTAACGCCAGGACTCGATAAATCTGCGCGCCAAATTTACAGCCGTTACTGCGAAATGGTGCCTAATGGTTATCAAGCTTACGGTAGCTATTGCCGCTTAAATGGAGATGGTGAGTTTATCATTAACTGGCAAACCTGGTGGTCAGATCTCTTTATTGCAATGAGTTGGCTGTTGCCTCTGGGTTTAATTCTCGGCTCGGTTTATACATTAGTTGCCGACTTAGTTCAAGAAGAAAAGCGCGGTACGCTCAACTTTATTCGGCTCAGTCCTCAATCAGCGCGGACAATTTTTATCGGTAAAATTTTAGGCGTACCGAGCTTAGTATATCTGGCTACCATCGCAACATTGCCATTACATATCGTGGCAGGATACACCGCTGGTGCGAATACTTTATTGTTAGCAAGCTGGTATGTGACGATTGCCTGCTTCTGGTTTCTGATGTCTAGTGCGGCGGTATTGTACGTGTTACTTGGTGGCATACAAGCGATCGTGACAGTATTAGTTGTTGCATACCCAGTCTGTTTACCAATTCTAGCGATTAATGCGTTTGCTTCTGCCACCATCAACCGCGATACTTGGCTGGTTAAGCCTACCGAGCTATCTTGGTTCGGATTGCCAATTTTCAACAATGCGATGTTATTTTACGCTTTTGGGACTGGTTGCTGTTTGGTGGCAAGCTTTGGGGTGTGGCAAGCTTTAGAGCGTCGCTATCTCAATCCCACAGCGACTGCGATTAGTAAATCACAAAGTTATTTCACCAATTTATGCATCCAAATCTGGATTGCTGGATTTGTGGTGCCATTAGTGCCCCAAAGCTATTATTCCAAAGAAGGAACGATCGTGGCATGGGCAATTATCGACTTTTTGGTACTATTGGTATCGATTCCCATGCTATTACCGGGCAAACAAGCATTGCTAGACTGGAGTCGCTATCGTCGCGAACGCGCCGCTCACAAGAGCCGTCCATTTTGGCAACGCGAACTCTTTAAAGACTTGATGTTTAAAGATAGTAGTCCCGCATTACTGGCAATCGCCATGAATATTGGTATCACAATGTTACTATGGTTACCGATCGGGATGACTGCCTTCAAAACTTCTAGTACTGGCATCCGGTTTATCGCCGGAACCTGTTTGGCGGCTAGTCTGATTTTAATCTATGCGACGATCGCGCATTTAGGTTTATTCCTCAAGCAAAAGAAACGCAATGTCTGGATTGTGGCGATCGTTGTTACTACCATGATTTTGCCGATTGTCGGTGCTTTTGTCTTATCGCCGTTCCACAATCCGAGTGGCTTTGCGGCGATTCTACTATTATTTTCGCCCTTAGCACCTGTAGGAATTCTGCAACTTGCAGGAGGCAGTATCTTAGCTACCTTTGCAGCTCAGTTAGCGATTTTTGCTGGTTTGACTCGTCAATTACAACGTAAATTACAAATTAGCGGTCAATCGCAAACCAAAGAGTTACTGGCGCATAGTTAATATTTGGGAACATTGACGCCATCGACCCAGCTTCTAATTATAGAAGCTGGGTTTTTTAACTATCGGCGGGATTTTCCTCTTTTGGCTTGCTTTTAGCTTTGCGAATTAATTGCGCGATCGTACGCGACAGAGAGAGTCCCGAGTCCGCAGCTAGCTGTTCGAGCTTCTGGCGTTCGATCGGATCGAGAGAGACATTTAGGCGATTTTTTTTTGTGCTCACGGCGCAAAAGTGGTGTAACTATGGTACCGATTACTGGGAGTGGAAGCCGGACAGACAGCGAATGTTAACGTTTGTAACAAAAATGATAAAAATCAGATAAGGCTTTATATAACATTGTATAACTTAACTTAATAGGCGATCGCGCTTGCTAGGAGCTAGCTTACGTGACAACTAGTGCAGAGTGATTAGCCTCTCATATTAATACGAGAGTTTTCCCAAATTCATTAAGCTATATTACGCCACTAGCGCGACTTGAACTTAATAAATCTCGCAAAAACTATTAAACGGATAAAAGGATTAAATATATGTTAGACGGATTCTCTAAGGTTGTCGCCCAAGCAGATGCACAAGGTCAATACATCAGTGCCGGACAATTAGACGCATTAGCAGCTATGGTCGCTGACGGCAACAAACGGATGGATACAGTCAACCGGATCACGTCCAACTCTTCCACCATCGTCGCCAACGCCGCACGCGCCTTGTTTGCAGAGCAACCCAACCTGATCGCACCAGGTGGCAACGCCTACACCAGCCGTCGCATGGCAGCTTGCTTGCGCGACATGGAAATCATTTTACGCTACGTCACTTACGCAATCTTTGCAGGCGACGCTTCCGTACTCGACGACCGTTGTTTGAATGGCTTACGCGAAACTTACCTTGCATTAGGTACTCCTGGTTCTTCCGTAGCTGCTGGCGTTAACAAAATGAAAGATGCAGCAATCGCGATTGCTGCTGACAAAAACGGCATCACCAACGGCGATTGTAGCGCGCTGATGTCTGAAGTTGCAGGTTACTTCGA
>NZ_PVWO01000318.1 GCF_003003845.1 Chamaesiphon polymorphus CCALA 037
TTTAGACATCGCCAACCGTTCATTAGCGATCGGTTAAATCGTCCATTGAGAAGAGCGCAGAATCGCCACTTGGTCGAGTAATCGCAATTCCGGCTTATCAGATCCGGTGCTGTATACTCCTTTGACATAACTCTTCATGGCGGCGGGAATTTGGCGATCTGGAGGAAGTACCCGCTCGATGTCCAACCACTCGGTATTTGCGACTGTATGAACGGCGAAACCCATTACGAGTTCTTGTTCTTCGACAATTAGTACCGAAACTTCATTTTGGTCGGTATTTACCAAAACTCGATCGCCCAGAAATTGTCCCAGATCTGCGACCCAAATTACCTGACCGCGCCAATTATAAGTACCCAAGAAAAAAGGTGAAGCATTGGGAATCGGCGTAATTCGATCGAAATAAACGGACATGACCTCGCGCACGCCAGAAGCCGGAAGTGCGAATTCGTTACCCGACGGTACGTCAAATCGCAAACACAATTCTCCGTCGCGGCTGCTCGTACTTACCTCATTAGTTTCTGGGTTATCGTCACTGGTGAGAAAATCTAAATTGAGAACCATTAGACCTATCCTAATTTCGCAATAACTGTTTGATTGTGCTCAGTAATTCGACTGGCTCGAAAGGTTTGCAAACATAGGCATCGGCACCTTGGCGCATCCCCCAATGTTTGTCAAAATCTTCACTTTTGGAACTACATAAAATCACGGGCACATTTTGAGTTTTGGGATTAGATTTAAGCGTGCGGCAAACTTCATAACCATTCATTTTGGGCATCACTACATCGAGCACCACTATATCTGGCACGATTTCTAGTGCCACTTCTACCGCTTGTTCGCCATCTGTGGCGACATTTACTGTCATCCCACTAGCTTGAAGTAGCTCTTTGATCATTTCCCGCTGGGCGGTACTATCATCTACAACTAGAACTGTTTTCATATATCTGCTAATCGATGGGGTATATGGACACTGAAACAGTAAACATTAACAATATGTAATGTGTTTTAAGCATAAAAGATAGATTTCATAAACAATACTCATGGAAACATATTGCTAAACTGGCGGCACGAAAAGTCGATCGCTCTCAACCGCTATAAAGGAGATCGCGACCGCCAACGGTGGCGCAATCTACAGCAGCACAGCCGATCGCAGCCCGATCTGGCACCGACGGCAGTACCATTAGCTCAGAGAGTTTCATGACATCAGATATCGATGATGCATTTATGCCCGCTACATTCAGTTTTCCCACACGATCGCCAGTTTGTTGCATCATCTTCAAGATCGATCGAAAATTCTGTTGAGATTTATGCTGATGACAGTTGGCAGTCAATGTATATATAGTTGTTAGTGATGGCTCTGCTCGATTTGAGGGAAAGCTAAATTGTGAGCCTGCAGAGTCAGAGATCGGCGCGATCGCTACTCATAGCTTGCCGTCACACCATTGTAACTGTGAATTTACATCATCTAGTCCGCCTCCGAGGCGAGATTCACAGCCAAAAACTCGGATAGTCCCCTCCACAAAGTCGAAAATTGAGTATGGCGCATCGATGCTGCTCAAACTGCCTGTTGGCTCAGATTTATAATATGAATTGACTTATTCGATTCTGTATACTCGGCAAAATCTAAATTTATTTATATAAGACAAGGGCATAATAACGTGTTGTATCTAGCAGAAGTCCAAAAGCCAAAATCTGGGTTTAATATCAGCGGCAGAAGTAAAGCTGAACTCAAATTATTGGCCTGTCAGCGTACCGAACAAAATTGGAGTGCGATTCCTAGTGAAGAACTAATCGCTGCTCCGGACGAGGCAAATAACTACAATCCTGGGGTATTAGTCCTCGTAGACATGAATGCCAATCGTCAGATTCAATCACCATTGCGGGACGCTGGCAAACATCTGGTAGGTATTCTCCAAAATCTCTCGCGCCAAATCGAAAAATATAAAAAAGAAGCTGATGAAATCGAAAGTTGGCGGCAATCGTTGAGTCTTCAAAGTCAACAACTACAACTGCGCCAACAAGAAATTTACGAACGGGAAGAAGATTTAGAACAAAAACGCTCCGAACTCGACAGATTGACTCAAGAAGCACAAGCTTTGGAATCGACACTCGAACAACACGAGCAATCTCGGCAAGATTTGGCAACTCAATGGGAGCAATTACGCGAGAAAGAGCAACATTTAGAAAATCAACAACAATCGCTTAACTGTGCTGCTTTGAGCGAACAGCAAGTAGATGAAATTCGGGCAGCTCTCCAGCAATTAGGTGGTAATTCGCACGCCTTTGCTCCCCAACAATTAGAAACTACTGTCACGGAGATTGAAGCCCAACAAGATCTCCTCAATACGCATTGGCAACAGCTTCGTTATCAACAGCAACGGGTGGATGAAACTCAAGCAGAACTCACCCGCCAACAGCAGGAAATCGAACGTGCCAAACAGCAACTGCAAGAATTACAAACCTCACTCGAAGAAACCCAAACTGCATGGGAAATTCAACAGCATACTTTGAGTATGCAACAAGAATATCTTCAGCGTCTGAATGTCCGGATTCAGCTCGAACAAGAAACTTATCAGAAAATTTATCTGATGTCTAAAGGCGGCGGCACTGAGATCGGCGATCTTCAAAAAATCGATCTCGAACAGCTCGAAGCAATGCCGATCGAGGAGTTACAATCGATCGTCGAAAATCTGCAAACCGAAGTCGATCGATCGGTACATTTCGTCCATTTAGAAGAAGAAGAACTCCAAGAAAAACAAGTTGCGATCGACGAACTCCGTCAAGCTATCGCGGTAGCTAATGAGTTCGACAAACTTAAACTGGAAGCCGATTTAGCTGACGAACAAGATGGCTACAATATGCTCGACCATACTTTGGATGGGCAGCGTCAAACGATGCGCGAGCGTCAAAGTTTCTTGCAGATTCACAATCGAGTTTTACGCCAACGTCAGGGACATCCACCCGCAGATGCAGAACGCACTCAAATCGAGTGGGAGTCGATCTTAGGTTTATTGGAGACTCAACGCCAGCAACAGCAATCGGAATTTACTCAAGTGGAAACTGAGATCCAAAATCTGCGGACGACGATCGAACAAACCAAGGCTAAAATCGAACAACAGGTAGAAACTTATATCCGCGAATCCAAGCAAGTTCAGCAGCTCGAACAGCAGCATCAAACGACTAAACAATTATCGATCGAGTTGGCTGCCAAAATTGCGCTGTATCAAGAGATCGTCCCCTCGTTACAAGAGCGGATCGATGCTTTCAAACAACAACTGGGTAACTTGGCAGATGCAGCCGAGCAGCAGCCAGAAAATCAACAAGCGATGCACCATATTGAGTCTTTACTCAACAATTTAGTTCACGGTACGCCGATGAGTTAATCTTTGCTGTGGCCGATCGATCGCTCGCCCAGATAATCTATTACTATTTACTAACCCGATCGGATTGAAAGCTAATTTTAAGCTTTCGATTCGATTTTTGTTAGCTAATGTCAAATTGGATTACGGTGCAATACTGGATTTACTGGTGCTACGAAAACCCGGATCTGGGGCAGGCTGTCTTGTCTCGCTATCCCGGCGGGAAACCCGCCGAGCGCGAATCGCTGACGCACACAAACGGGAGGTAGGCTTGATGCGTCGCTGTCTCGCTAAACCGTCGGGAAACAAAGGCGTGCGCGAGCCGCAACTCCCAACTCCCAACTCCCAACTCCCAACTCCGTTGAAGCCAAGATCTCAAGAAAACAAGAACACGACAAATAAACCACCTAACACCACGATTGCCGTTCCTCGCACCAATAGACTCCAAAACCCAATCCGAGTTCGTCCTTCTGACTTGACATCAATTACCCTTAGCTCCCCTCTGACAACATCAATTTTGGCATCGAGCTTAGTTTCGACATTATTAATTTGTCCCTCCGCTTTGGTAAAACCCACCCGCATTTCCTCACGCAATCCGGCAATTGAAGCTGTTAGATCGGCGATCGCTTTACTGTTGGCATCGATCGCTCTACTATTGGCATCGACAGCATTATTAATTTCCTGGATATCTCGATCTGTGGATTGTGTCATGGTGTTGACTGTAAATTTATGTCTTTAAACGTATCCCTGTGATTTGGACAGCAAGGGGGATACTTTTATTTTACGAGCATTTTTCTTAGTAGAAGGCTTTAGGCTTTAGGTAGAGGGTAGTGGATAGTGAATAGTGGGTAGTGGATAGTGGATAGTGAATAGTGGATAGTGAATAGTTAATATCATTGTCTCCTAGTCCCCTCGTTTCCTCGTCCCCCTCAAATTTGGCCTAAAAACACTCCTAAATCGCTTGTCGTGTCTACCGTCGTCACATAAGCTTGTTCCGCTGGGGTAAAATCTTCCCATGCTGATTGTTGACTGGCGAGTAAATCTACCGTCGCGTCGGCAATATCGCCAGTGCGATGTGTCAATCGATCGCGTAAAACACTTTCTGGTGCCGTACAGTAGACGATCTGAAGCGCGATCTCGCGAGTTGTGGCTAAATCGACCACAGCGGCACGCAAAGACTGTCGATCGTACTTGGCATCCAAAATGACAGTAAAGCCGCGTGCGGCTAATTTATCCCCCAATTCCAGCATCTGCTGATAAGTTTGTGAAGTCATTGCGGGCGTATAAAGACTATCGTCACCTTTAGCCAACAGTGGAATTTTCCCCAGATGCTTGCGTACCGCATCGGAGCGTAGATGTACGCCATTGACTTCCCGTGCAATTTGTTTGCCCAAAGTACTTTTGCCAGCACCGGAAAGTCCCGCCATCATAATTATTCGTCCCTGGCGGCTGCGAGTATATTCCCAAGCCTGACGGTAATAATCTCCCGCCGTCTGAGCTGCGGTGGTGCGATCTTCACTAGCAATACTAGGATCGTCGAGCAAAAATGAGGTGACTTTGGCTCTGACATACGCCTGACGACTCAGATACATCGGCAATACCTGCAATCCTGCCCAATCTCCAGTCTGTTCGGCATAGGTATTTAAAAACCGATTGGCGAAATCTTTGCCGCCTCTAGCTTCTAGATCCATCACTGCAAAAGCCACATCGTACATCGTATCGACAAAGCGAAATGGTTCGTTAAATTCGATGCAATCAAATAAGAGAATTTTGTCGTGCCAACGACAGATATTGCGCAAGTGTAAATCGCCATGACACTCGCGGATAAATCCTCCCGCAATGCGATCGAGAAATAATTGCGAGTGTTCGGTGAGAAAGCGATCGGTATATGCTTTAGTTTCGGCGAACTGCTGTTGAGTTTGGGCGCGTCCGATATATTTTTCCGTCTGGCGATAGTTATCATCGATCGATACTTTAATTCGATCGATTTGCCCAAAGCTACTAATATACTCATCCGTCCGAGAGCGACCGTGAAACTCAGCGACAACTCGCCCCATCTCTTCGATATCTTCAGGTGTGAGCCGTCCTGACTCAAACATATTACTGAGTAAATTTTCCTGCGGAAATTGCACCATTTTTACCGCATAGTCAACTATCTCGCCATCGTTGCCCAAACAATATCGATCGCCATTTTTGGAGATCGCTACCACTTCTAAATACAACTCTTTAGCACCACGTTGATTGAGTCGGAGTTCTTCTTGACAAAAATGCTGGCGTTTGGCTAATGTCGAGTAATCGAGAAAACCAAAGTTAACTGGTTTCTTGAGTTTGTAAACAAATTCTCCCGTGAGTAGGATAGTAGATGCGTGGGTTTGCATCAATTGAATGGGTGCGATCGCCGGATGGGGATAAAATTCCGGTTTTAACATTTGCTGGACTAATTCTGGCAAAGCGGCTTTATTTGACACGATCGATATTTAGTAAAATTTTATTCAGATGCTAGCACGGTAGACTAGGTCGGTTGCAAATCTTCGATCGGGTAAATTTCTGGCTAGTTTACACATCATTACTACATTCGCTAAATTACTAGTGCAGCGTCAAATCTTAATTTTAGGGTGGATGTCTTTTAAGAAGCTTACTGAATAAGGGACTCGGAAATTATCAACCCTAATTTTTAGTCTTGACAATGCACTAGGTCGATATTCCATTTTCAGGCGGAAGCAGATGCGGGGTTATGATTTCGACAGGCAACGTCCCATAGACAGATATATTATCGATTTCTATTGTAAGGATTTGAAGCTAGCGATCGAAATTGATGGCAGCAGTCATGATGGCGAAGCAGAAAAGGTTAATGATGATATTAGACAAGAACGTTTGAAATCTCTGGGTGTGAGATTTTTAAGGTTTACGGATGCTGATGTGAAGCGGAATATGGAAATGGTACTAGATTCGATCGAGCTTTGGATCGACGAATTGAGTCAGTGAGTAGTGGGATCGATATGTTACTGGGTAAATCTACTAATCACGACCCCGATTTGGTTGAAAGGCACAAGTCCAATCAATATACTTTTAATATTCTCTACAATAATCCACCGCGTTTTCCGTTAGGAAAGATAGTCATAATGTTTGTTTTAGCTTGATTTATCTGTGCTTCTGCAACTTTAGCACCTTTCAGATTTGCGCCACATAAATTTGCATCATTCAGATTGGCCTCAAGTAAATCGGCTCCACTAAGATCTGCGCGACTTAAATCAGCATTCTGTAAATTAGCACCATAAAAGTACCCTTTACTCACAATCGCCTGCTTAAATTTAGCATTACTTAAGTTCGCTCTATCAAATTTGCCTTCAGCTAAATTAGCACTGCGGAAATTGATATTAGCACAGTTAGCATTACTGAGCACAATTCCAGGTAGTTGGGCTTTGGAGAGATCGAGACTACTAATATCCATCTCGGTAAAGACTCTCTGACCACGTCGGTATGCACCCAAAACCCCTTGTGCATCTGGTTTTAATCGCTCTCTAGGTGGCACATCCCTACTACGATCGAT
>NZ_PVWO01000319.1 GCF_003003845.1 Chamaesiphon polymorphus CCALA 037
GGTAGAGGGTAGAAGGCAGAGCGCAGAAGGCAGAAGGCAGAAGGCTAGAGGGAAGAGGGAAGAGGGAAGAGGGGAATGGGGAAGGGGGAAAGGGAAAAGGAAATAGGGTACAAGGCTTAACTATACCCATCCACCCATCCACCCATCCACTCATCCACCCATCCACCCTATTGCCATACTCGCAAATGAATCGGTGGACTGTCGAGATAAGAATGACGCAGTAGGTGCCAAACAGCCGCGAACCAGCGACGGACTTCGGTAGTGGAGTCACCGCGATAGCGACATAATATCCCTTCTGTCAGACGAGTGACTCCGATCTTACTCGGTGCGCCATCAAACAGCGATCGAGCTTTGACGACGATATTTTTACTTACCAGCAGTTCGTCTGACTCTAGATTACCAGCACCAATCCAGGCTAAAGTGCCGACGATCGGATATCCAGCTAGACTATTAGGCAGATCGATCTTGTCATCGCCATAGAGTAATTGTCGATCGATCCAGACTGGTATGCCTTGACGATATACTTCCGTCGCCGATTTCCAGACGCCGTGAGTAAACCGCTCGCCTCGCGCCGTTCGTCCGAATCGATCGATCTCCCACCCCAACCAGCTTGCAGTCGCCGCCAGATTGACGCGTAAGTGTCGATCGAATAGCGCGCCATCAAAGATAATTGTCTCTTGCGGCAACCATTCTAGACAGGCATTTTCGCCCACATTCTGGACGATTTGTTCGGATGCTAGCGCACCATTACTGCCATAGATTTTACCAGCCGCCGCCGTGGTAATTACCGCCCGCGATCGAGATTGCAGGTCGATATCGATATTTAGCCGATCTCCGCCGACGACACCACCAGCAGTATGCAAGATCGTATTGTGACAGATGGCTGCACTTTCGGGATAAAACGAGCGTTGGACTTTAAGCGGTGCAGTACCGCGATGCTCGATGGCTTGAGTTTTACCCCCAGAGTAACCATAGGTGAGTTGTAGATGTCCTTGCCAACCGGGACATGCGTCAAGATTGTTCTGGTTCATCTACTTCGACTTCGATCGTCGGGGCATTTTCAATCAGAAATAATCGCGCCAGCTTGTCATATACTCCTGCGCCAATATACTGAGGATATGTGTGCGATCGACTGTAAATCCAGATTAATTCTTCACCGTCAAAAATTCGGACATCTTGCAATAAACTTTTACACTGAGATTTGAGCGAATTGCCCGCCTCTAAGGCATCCGTCCATCGCTCGAACTGGCGATCGTAATCTTTTGCGAATACTCTAAACATGAAATTTGCGATCGATTGTTAGTAATTATGCAGATCTCCAGGATCGGCTCGATTGGGGATTTATGCCTACGGCGATTCAGACAAAATGGATTGCCTGCAACCTGACAATTCTAGTATGCTGAGAGTAGGGGCGAACGGCATCGCTCTAACGTGCTGCGTCGGCGCGAGTCTCATCTTTCTGTAGCCTATCTTATCGATCGACATTTTAACCATTCTCATAACCTATTTTTCAGATAACTATGTCTCTATTTCGTCCGCTGATATCCCTGCTCCTCTTACTGGTTTCTGTCTTGGTCGTTAGCTGTAGTGATGGTTCCCAAGCTAAGGCTCCAACTTATAGTGCTGCACAACTGACTCAAATTCAAGCCACTAGCAAAAATGTCAGAACATTAACCGATCGACTGCCAGAACTAGCTACTTTAATTCAAGAGCGCGATTGGAATAATGTCAAATCATTCATTCACGGCCCTCTAGGCGAAATCAGAACTCGGATGTCTGGTTTATCCAGAGAGCTATTACCAGGCAGCAAAGAGCAAGCTTTGAAGATTAGCAAAGAAATCTTTGAACATCTCAACAAGATCGACGCAGCCGCTGGCGATAACGACTACAAACTTGCCATTCGCAACTATGGCGAAGCTCTCAAGGATCTCGCCAGTTTCGAGAAACTGATTCCTCAAGCGTAATTAGCTCTAAATTTAGGATAATTATCATTCCTTAAAAGACAGGGTAGGGGCAATTTGTTGATTGCTTCTACCCTGTCTTTTGAAGACAGAGAGAGAAATTAACAAATGTATAGGCATAATTATTTATTAGACAGTAGTTCCATAAATTAATTAATAATGTAGTGGGCATTGCCCACCATATAGGTTTCAGGCATAGTCTATTTTAGAAATAATTATGTCTAGTTATTTGACGATCGAAACTTATGTGGTGGGCAATGCCCACCCTACTACTATCAATTATCAATTATCAATTATCAATTATCAATTATCAATTAAATGTCTATTAGTATTATCGGCTGCGGCATTATTGGCGCGACAATTGCTTACGAATTGAGTCAATCGACCGATTTTCAAATCGACGTTTATGACAAACAACAGCCAGCACAAGCAGCCACGGGTGCAGCTCTAGGCGTAATGATGGGGATTATCTCTACCAAAGTTAAAGGACGTGCTTGGAACCTCCGTAGAGATAGTATTCGTCGCTATCAAACCCTAATTCCCGAATTAGAAGAAGTCACAGGCATAAAAATTTCACATAATTCTCAAGGAATTATCAAACTATTATCATCAGAAGACGATCTGAGTCAGTGGACGCAATTAGTTACCACCCGCACCGAACAAGAGTGGCAATTAGAGTTATGGAATGCGCGCAAAATCCTGACTCAACTGCCGCAAATAGATCGCCAATTTAATGGAACTGCGGCTTATTCACCTCAAGATTTACAAGTCGATCCGGTTGCCCTCACCAATGCCCTCGTAGCTGCGGCGAAGCTAAACGGGGTGAAGTTTCATTTCGATCGATCGATCGAGTCTATCACCGCAGATAACCCCAATAGCTGCGAACTTTTAACCGCTGACGATCGAAAGATAACTAGCGATCGAGTCATCGTCACGGCAGGTTTGGGTGCGACTAGTTTGCTCGCTCCACACGCACCCATCGACATTCAACCCGTACTCGGACAAGCGATCCAAATCCGGTTATCGCAACCATTAGGCAATCCAGATTTTCAACCCGTAATCGTCAGCGAAGATGTCAATATCGTTCCCTGTGGCGGTAACGATTATTGGGTGGGGGCATCTGTAGAATTTCCCATCGATGGAGCGATGGTAGCAGATCCGGCATGTCTGGAGCGAGTCAAACAAATTGCCATAGATATCTGTCCCGATTTAGCTAAGGGCGAAATTATCCGCACCTGGCAAGGCTTGCGCCCCCGTCCCAACCATCGTCCGGCACCTGTAATCGATCGAGTCGGCAAGAATCAGCGGGTATTAGTAGCGACAGGACACTATCGGAATGGCGTTTTACTGGCTCCAGCAACAGCACGAATTATCGGCGATATGTTGTTGAATTAATTGATAATTGATGCCGAAAAATAGAGTAGGGGCAATTCATGAATTGCCCCTACTCTATTTTTCGACACGCTGATATTTGTGCGGCAATAATTCACTAATCGAGACAACCTCACCATCGGAAATAATCGTTTGACAATCTGGTGCATAGTCCGAAATTAATTCCCGACACATCCCGCATGGGGAAACGATGTTACCTTGATTATCTACAGCAACGATCGTCTCAAGTTCGGTATCTCCGACTGCTGCTGCCATGCCAATGGCAATTGCTTCGGCACAAACGGCAACTCTACCGACATTTGCTTCTAAATGAACCGCTGCAAATACTCGTCCAGATTTGGTTCTTAATGCTGCGCCGATGTGATGGTAGTCTGGTTTAAACCGCTGTGAGATTATCGATCGAGCCTGTTCGATAAGTTCTCGATCGATCGAGCTGAGTGAAGACATCGCTTTACGACCCAAATGATTGTAAATAACCTAGCACAGCTTTATAGCCCAATTATCAATTACAGCACTTTTATAGTTGATGAGCTACGACAGAACCCCGACTTCTTGGAGAAGTCGGGGTTCTGAATCGACAAACATCGTATCCCGATCGAGTCGCAAACTGCTGTAGCAACGATCGACTAATTAAACTTTGCCACCTGCGGAATTTTACCAGCCAATCCTGTCATCAATCTGAGGGCGAGGTATTTAAAACCTGGAATTCGATCGAGTAAAAATAGCCCGAAGCGGCGGATAATCACGATCGGTAGGAGGCTTGTCGAGAACATGCGATCGAGAAAATCGGTAAAGGCTAAAATTACCCAGTTTTCTGGCTTGCGCCAGTTGGCATACTTTTGGAGTACAGCTTTAGAGCCAATATCTTCACCTGATTGATGCGCGGCGACTAATATCTCTGCTAAAGCGGCGGCGTCCCTAATCCCCAGATTCATGCCTTGTCCCGCAACGGGATGGCAACAGTGCGCCGCATCGCCGATTAATGCCAGTCTGTCAGCGATATAATTTTTGCTTTGCATCAACTTGACGGGAAATAGCCACCGCTGGGAGTCGAGTTCTAATTTGCCGAGTAAACCACCCGTACAATGTTCCAATCGCGCTAGGAATTCACTTTCAGGTAAATCTCGCAATTCTTCAGCTTGTTGGTGCGGTACCGTCCATACTACCTGACAGCGACCGTCAGCTAATGGTAACACTCCGATCGGGCCAGCATACCAGAATCGCTCGTAGGCCACATTCTGGTGCGGCTGTGCGGGTGTGACGGTGGCGGTGATGCAAGATTGCCAATAATTCCAGCCAGCGGTGGCGATGCCAGCGCGCTCTCGGAGTGAGGATTTGGCACCATCGGCGGCAATTACCAAGCTGGTGCGGATTTTGGTTGGTGTTTCGGTGTCTGGGGTTTGAATCGTAATTTCGGCACCAGTCGGGGTGTATTTTACCTCTACTACCTGTGCGGGACACATCACCGTAATATTTGCAGCCGATCGCAATTTATTTTGCAATGCTGTCAGTAGAACTTCGTGACTGGCTGCATAACCCAAAGTCGATCGCCCCAAATCTTGGGGATACATCTTCACTACTCCCGCATAATCGGCGTCAGAGATTTGAATTTGACTAAATTGAGCAATCTGGGGTAAAACTTCTTCCCACACGCCTAGTCCCTCAAATATCTGCCCTGAGAGCATCGATAAGACGTATGCTCGACTCTTGGCGATCGAAATTGACTGCGCTTGCGACTCAATCGAAACTACCCGCAGTCCAGAATTTTGCAGCGCGACGGCGAGAGTATTCCCGATAATACCACCACCAACGATCGCCAGATCGTAGTCCAACTGAGGCAATCCAGCAACTGGTTGTGCGTCTGGATCGGATTGTGGTGAATGCAGCATCTGTTTTTGCACAGCGTCTGCCCGAACTGAGAGAGAATCGAGACGTGGCATAGGAAACGATCGAGTAATAAGATTAGTAAACATTTTCGGCAGCGACCCTTATTATTATGACGCTTCTAATCATTCTGCGCGAGGATAACGTAGGCTTTAGGCTTTAGGTATTGGGGAACAGCGTTTCACCCATTACTCATTACTCATTACTCATTACTCATTACTCATTAAAAAAGTGCCCCAGTCAAGTTAGCTGAGACACTCGTGTTGGAGTCAAACGTTAGTTAAGTCTGGAACATCCCGTTATCGTCGATTTGATGCTTATTTAGGCGCACCAGTTGGGTTGGAAGGATTGCTACCAGCAGGAGGAACGCTGCTAGGGATGGATGTTGGAGTGCCAGGTAAAGTAGAATCTGTCGGAACCTTATTATTAGGATTGGTGTTGGAACTGCCAGAGCTAGGATCGCTGGGGTTGGATTTAGTACCAGGAACGGTGGTGCCAGAGGGAGTGGTATCGGTACCAGAAGGAGTAGTAGTACCAGAAGGCATGGTAGTACCAGAAGGTGTGGTAGTAGTATCTGGGGTGGTCGTACCAGAGGGTGTAGTTGTGTCAGTTCCAGCGGGCTTTTTCATGTTGGTGCCGCTCGTAGCTGGCTTTTTCTTGCCTTTGGCTGCTGGAGTTGTGGTTTTTTTCTTCTTGGTGGTTTGGGCGGTTTTTCCGGCCAATGTCGAAACGTGAGAAGAGGTATGATGAGCTTCCGCAGATGTCATGAGACTAACTAGGCTCAATGGCGAAAAAACTACAGTAGTCAATGCGATCGTCTGAATTAGTTTAATCATGAAAACTTCTTAATTTGGAGATGATTTACCTAAAATTCGGCGATTTATTTCACTCGCTGTAGGTGCATCTTAGCATCAAAATCGTGTAATGTCCCGATACATATATAACAATATCAAATACATGTAGCGATCGACGAAATTATTTCAGGGATGCAAATAGACGCTCGAATCTACGGCAACAGTTGAGAAATCGATCTCCGATATTTGGATGAGATCCGAAATGTAAATGAGTGTACGCAGCCTGCACCTGGTATCTACTCCAGCCTTCAGCCGCAAAAACTAAATTCGATTCATAGCCCTGAAGATCGCATAATGGATACGGGGGTAAATCTGTTAAAGTAGAACGATGAAATTCGTGTCCCCACACTCGATCGCCTGCATTAAAAAGCACACTATTTTGTAATGCTGTCAGTTGTCGGTAGCCCAAAATTAATCGTTTGCCCATCACGGCTGTGGTTGGAAAAATTCCCACCATGGCATGAGATCGATCGTCAAAATCTACAATTCGATCGCATAAATACATCAATCCGCCGCATTCAGCATAGGTAGGCATTCCAGAGACAATCGCGGCTGCGACAGATTGTCTGGCCGATGTATTTGCTGCTAAAATTTCGGCAAATACTTCTGGAAATCCACCCCCAAAATATAATCCACTCACATCTGGCGGTAACTGTCGATCGATTAATGGACTCCACTCGATGAGTTCGGCACCCAAATCTCGCAATAAGTCCAGATTATCGGCATAGTAAAAATTAAACGCCGCATCTTTGGCAACTGCGAGCCGAACTTTAGAAGGTGCTTTTGAGGTTGTGGTTACCCCACCCCAGCCC
>NZ_PVWO01000320.1 GCF_003003845.1 Chamaesiphon polymorphus CCALA 037
GGGGATTGGCTGGCGACAGATTGACAATATCGAGAGTACCACTCCGCAGCTCGCGATCGAAATCTTGGGCGATTAAATAGGTGCCACCAATTGCTAGAGCTAGCCAGATTTCTTTGTCGAGTAATTCGCATATATTCAACCACCACTTGGGCGAATCGTGGATACGAATCCAATCGGAACCGAGAAATGTTAGCCACTGCATTAATATCGAAATTGCTGTGGCGATCCCGATATTTGGCCAATTTAACCGCGATTTAAGTTCTCGGCCTAATTGGGGATTCCAGATGCTTAACGGCTCGATAAATAGCTCTAGCATTGTTAATTCGTCGTCAAATCTAGACGCGGATTGAATGATTCGATATCGCGTAATTTTTGATAGAGGTCGCGTTCGGTTGCAGACGGATTTTTGGGAACGACAATTTGGATTTCGAGTAATTGGTCGCCGCGCTTACCATGATCAGCCGGAAATCCTTTGCCCGCCAGCCGCAATTTTTGGCCGGAGGTAATGTTTTGAGGTAGACTGATTTTGACTAACCCATCGAGAGTCGGCACTTCTACAAATCCACCTAAGACGGCTTCGGCTGGCGTTACTGGCAATTGACAATAGACATTAATCCCTTCAAGTCTAAAGTATTGATGCGGTGCGACATTAATTTTGAGATAGAGATCGCCACCTGCGATCCCTTGTCCGCGCAGACGAATTTTTTGTCCGGGGAGCATACCAGGGGGCATCTCTACTTCTAGAGAACGGCCATCTTCTTGAATGGTAATGCGTTCGCGTCCGCCCTGATAAGCTTTATCGAGCGGTAATGTCAATTCGGCTTCGAGATTTTTGGGGCGTACTTGGGGGGGTGCTTCGGCGAAGGTATTGCGATCGAACGATCGATCTGGATCTCCCTCACGACTGGTACGGCGTTCGCTAGTACGCGGATTTCGTGCGGTTTGGGTCGTACCTCTACCAGTTTGGGCTTCATTCCGAGAATATCGATCGCTATTATTACCGTTATTTGCTTCTTTTTTGCGGCCTAATAATCGATCGATAAAGGTATTAAAATCATCGCTAAAATCATCTTCATCCGCTCTTTCTCTAGGAGGATTAGCAGTATTAGCTCGATCGCGATTTTTGCGCCAAAATCCCGTAAATTTATCGTATTGCGATCGCTTGGATCGATCGGATAAAATTTCGTAGGCTTCGCTGATATCCTTAAATTTGTCTTCAGCAGCTTTATCGCCAGGGTTGAGATCTGGATGATATTTCCGTGCCAGTCGCCGAAATGATTGTTTGATCTCATCGGGGGAAGCATCCCGCTTTACACCCAACAGCTCGTAGTAATTGCGAATATCTTGCATGGAAGGCTTTAGGCTTTAGGCTTTCAATAATTGATAATTGATAATTGATAATTGATAATTACCAAATAGTAAAGGTTGAGAGCCAATGCCTGTAGGCGGATTGTTATTAAGACGGAGTTTGCTTAGTGCCTTTAAATCTCTGTCTTAACAACTTCGCGATCGACGATCGACGATCGACTATCGACTATCGACTGTCAACGATCGACTAATTAATACCATTCATCATCCTCATCATCCCAATCATCGCGAATTGGCTGTGAATTGTTGGGATTAGAGCGAGGATTGGGGTTGTTATTTTGAGGGGACGAACGCCGTACATCGGCGCGAGGATCGCGATCTGGGGAGGGTGCAGGTCGTGAATTCATGCTCCGACTATCTGGAGGGATCGCGCTGCGTCCCGATGGGTTTGACGATCGAGGATCGTTAGTCTGACGGGGTTGCGGCGGATTGCGATCTTCGTCCCACCGTTGTGGTCGCGGTTGCTGTGGCTCATCATCGAGGTAATCATCATCGCGCTGGCGAGATCGATCGAGATTGTTGTTGGTGGGTGGTGTCCGGCGGGGATAATCTTCATCTCGGCGCGACGAGTTGGGCGCGTAACTGCTGTCGTCGCGCCGGGTAGGATAACGCTCGTCGCGAGTATAGCGATCTTCATCATCAGCGCGATAAGTCGATCGATCTTGTCTGTCGGGATTATTGCGCGGAGTGGCGCGATTATCGTTGCGCCGATCTTTAGCCGGATCGGCATAGGGATCTCTAGGATTGTCGTTGCGCCGATCTCTGGAGGAATCGGCATAGGGATCTCTAGGATTATAGTCTCGATCGCGGTAGGGATCTCTAGGCGGCTCGTAGCTTTGGGGTGGTAGTGCGCCGCGATTGGAATAGCCCGAATAATCGCTGCCACGGTTATCGTAGTAGGGATCTCTAGGACTGCCGTAAGGATTATAAAGATCGCGATTGTTATAATTGTCGCGATAATTATAGTCATCATCATCGCCCACAAAGATATCTTTGAGCGTGCCGAGGATGCCTTTGTCCTCTTCTTCGGTCAACGTCCGTACCTGACGGCTAAAGTCGTAAAGTGCGTCATCTAGTTCGCTTTTGACTTCATCGATGAGGCGTTCGTCGCTATCGGCTAGAGCCTCCCGCAGTTCGCGGATCAGTCCTTCGATTTGTTTGCGCTGCGCATTGGCAAATTGCATCCCAAACTCTAAGGCGACTTCGCGCAATTGACGTTCGGCTTGATAAGTTAAAGCTTCGGCACGGTTGCGTTTATCAACTTTGTCCCGTTTTTGTTTATCGCTCGCTGCAAATTGTGCGGCTTCGTCGATCATCCGCTTAACTTCTAGTTCGCCCAGAGTCGAGGCACCTTGAATTGTCACCGTTTGTTCGCGTCCGGTGGTACGATCCATCGCCGTTACTTGCAAAATCCCATTCGCATCGACATCTAGCGATACTTGAACTTGGGGGATCCCTTTGGGTGCGGGTGGAATTCCGGTGAGTTTGAACCGTCCTAACGATTTATTATCGGCAGCCATTTCGCGCTCGCCTTGAACGACATGGACTTCCACCATGGTTTGATTATTTTCCGAAGTGGAAAATATATCCGATTTCCGCACGGGAATCGTCGTATTGCGCGGGATCAGCTTTTTCATCACGCCGCCAATGGTTTCCAATCCTAGCGATAGGGGCGTCACATCGAGCAGTAAGATATCTTTGACCTCACCAGCCAGTACCCCTGCTTGAATCGCGGCACCGACAGCTACGACTTCATCGGGATTGACATTTTGATTGGGACGTTTATTGATAAAACTGCGTACCAACTCCTGTACCGCTGGAATCCGCGTCGAACCGCCGACTAAGACTACTTCGTCGATATCATAAGCCGTCAACTGAGCATCGTTCATCGCTCGTTTGACAGGCCCGCGCAACCGTCCGATCAGCTCAGCACATAACTCCTCAAATTGAGCGCGACTGAGCCGAGTTTCGATATGTTTGGGGCCGTCTGCGGTGGCTGTGATGAAGGGTAAATTGATATCTGTGACCATCACCCCGGACAGCTCGATTTTGGCCTTCTCAGCGGCTTCTGTCAGCCGCTGGAGCGATTGCCGCTCCTTGCGAAGATCGATATTTTCGGCGGCGAGAAATTCCTCAGCCAGCCAATCGACGATCTTGCGATCGAAATCCATGCCGCCGAGCTGAACGTCGCCACTAGTAGACTTGACTTGGAAGACGCCATCGCCAACTTCCAACACCGAAACATCAAAAGTACCACCGCCTAAGTCAAAGACCAGAATCATCTCACTTTGACGTTTGTCCAACCCATAAGCCAGCGATGCCGCAGTTGGTTCATTGAGAATCCGCAGCACGTCCAATCCGGCAATCTTCCCTGCATTCTTGGTCGCTTGGCGTTGGGAATCGTTAAAATAAGCAGGTACGGTAATTACGGCACCAGTCACAGCTTCGCCCAAATACCGACTAGCTTCGTCTGCTAGTTTTTGCAAAATCATCGCCGAAATCTCTTCTGGTGCGTATTCCCGATTTTGTTTGGGACATTTGATTTTGACATTGCCATCTTCATCCTTGCGGATGGTAAAAGGCACTTGCTTGGATTTGGGGCTGAGTTCGCCATATTTGCGCCCCATAAACCGTTTGACCCCATAAAATGTATTCTGGGGGTTTAATTCTGTTTGCCGCCGCGCCATCTGTCCCACGAGGCGTTCGCCGTCTTTGCTGAAACCAACTACGGAGGGAGTGGTACGCATACCTTCTGCATTGGCAATTACCACTGGTTTTCCGCCTTCCATGACAGCTACCACTGAATTGGTGGTACCCAGGTCGATGCCTACTACTTTACCCATCCGCTGTTTCCCTTTGTATGACTAAATTTGTCACAAATATTGGTTTTATTTTATCCGATCGCGTAGCGTACCTGTAAGGTAATCGATCCACCTGGAGGGTGGGGATAGCACTACTCTAGTGGATAGTGGATAGTGAATGGTGGATAGTGTTTAGAACGTGCAAGCACGTCGTTCTAGATTGACACCCAGTATTTTCTTCAAATTTAAACTTATCGATCGTCCCGCTCCACTATCCACTATCCACTATCCACTATCCACTAAGATGAATCTAGACCAACAGGTACAATCATTAATCGATGGCGCGCCAGATGCAGAAAGCCGCACGAGCGTGACGGCGATCGCGCCGATCTTACAACAATTTGCCGCCACCTTACCCCACATTACATATTATATTTGCCAAAGTCCGCAGGGTGAATGGGTCATCACCACCTTACGCAACCAGCACAAACCCAATCTCGAAATTCAAGTGATGTATGCGTTTGCAAGTGTCGAAGATGTGCGTGAATTTAACAGTGGCTTGCTGGCAAATTCTTTAGCGATCGAAGTACCAGTGATTCAGCTCATCTTTTATTTGCTAGCTTTTCCCGAAATCGATCGATTGGTATTTTTAAACGATCGCGATAATTTAGATCGAGGTCAAGAAATTACTCGCGATAGCCTAGAAGAATCGATCGCCAGAAAACTCGATCGAGATCGATCGTTTGAGTTACCACCAGATGTTTGTTAGTTAAATCCGATCTTGCTAGATAGCCATCGCTCTAAGCTAGACTTTATCCATCCTCGATCGCTTAAAATAGAAGATTATTTCAGGAGGGAGAAAGATTATGGGGAAAGGAAGATTGGAAGCATTCAGCGATGGTGTAATGGCAATTATCATTACGATTATGGTGTTGGAACTCAAAGTACCCCATGGCGCAACTTTTGCCGCACTGATGCCATTAATTCCTGTATTTCTCAGCTATATCCTGAGTTTTATTTATCTAGCTATTTATTGGAACAATCACCATCATTTGTTACAAGCAGTGCGGCATGTGAATGGCCGAATTTTGTGGGCGAATGTCCATCTATTATTCTGGTTGTCGCTGATTCTGTTTGTGACTGCGTGGATGGGTGAAAATCAGTTTGCCCGCTTGCCTGTCGCACTTTACGGTACGGTGCTTTTATTTTGCGCGATCGCTTATCTGATTTTGACGATTATGTTAATCGCACATCATGGTAAAGAATCCGAGCTAGCGATCGCGATCGGTCGAGATTTTAAAGGTAAAATTTCTTTAGGATTTTACGTGTTAGGAATCTTACTTTCGTTTGTTAATTCATGGGTTGCCTGTGGCATCTATGCTGTGGTAGCAGCAATCTGGCTGATTCCCGATCGACGGATCGAAAGAACTTTAGGTTCGGAAAATTTATCTAATAAATAGCTCGATCGATTGGCTCTCTTGCATCTATGACAATCGGTTCGATTTTGGGTAATGGGTAATGGGTAAATTGGTGCTGTTGGGTTTCGCTTTGCTCTGTCTTGTCGCACACAACTGGGAGGGAACCTCCCAGTCGATGCGCCGCTACCCAACCTACATAGCTACCATACATACCTGCACTATTCACTATTCACTATCCACTATCCACTATCCACCAAACAACATTCTCAACCATTGTGACAATCTGGGAACGATCGAGATCGCCTCGAACCCTCAATAGTACAATAGGATTAGCCACACTCACATTCGATCGTGTCCATGTCCGACAATACGCCCGACTTGACGGGAATTCGCACCAGTCAGAGTCAAATTCGCAACGCCGATTATCGCCTGCTCGATCGCACCAAACTGTCCCCGATGTACCAACACTATGTCGAGGTGAAGGAGCAATATCCTCACGCGCTGCTGTTGTACCGTTGCGGGGACTTTTTTGAGACGTTTTTTCAGGATGCCATCACGATCGCGCGCGAACTCGAACTAGTATTGACGAGTAAAGAAGGCGGTAAAGAAGTCGGGAGAGTGCCCATGACAGGCGTACCGCACCATGCCGTCGATCGCTATTGTGCCATGCTCGTCGAAAAAGGGTATGCGATCGCGCTGTGCGATCAGATGGAAACCGCCGCCGAGTCTGCTGCTTTGGGGAGTAATTTAGTGCGCCGCGAAGTCGTCCGCGTTTTGACTCCCGGCACGATTCAGGAAGAAGAAATGCTCCAATCGCGCCGGAATAACTTCCTCGCCGCGATCGTGTTGGTGGGCGAAAATTGGGGACTAGCTTACACCGATATCTCTACAGGCGAGTTCCTCACCACTCAAAGCACCGATTTAGAAGTCCTCACCCAAGAGCTGCTGCGGCTCCAACCGCCCGAAATCCTGATTCCGATCGCCGCACCCGATCTCAACCGCCTCTTGCGTCCCGGTGAAACCTCCGACTTACTCCCCACCAATCTGCCTAACTGCTTCTGCTACGCCATGCGTCCGCTGGCACCATTTACCCTCCCAGAGGCCAAGCAACGGCTGATGGACACCTTCAAAATGCGATCGCTAGAATCTTTGGGGTGTACGCCATTTCCGCTCGCTGTACGGGCGGCTGGCGGCTTATTAGAATATCTCGAAGCTACCCAAAAAGGGAACCCCGTCACCCTCCAACCGCTCCGCACCTATTCTCTGGGCGATTATCTAGTCTTAGATCACCAATCCCGCCGCAA
>NZ_PVWO01000321.1 GCF_003003845.1 Chamaesiphon polymorphus CCALA 037
AGCGGCGCACCTCGGTCGGGTTTCCCGACCGTGAGAGTGCGACAAGACAAGACAACCTCCGCGTGATTTGGGTCGCTTAACCGTCGGGGAACCTGACGAGCGCGCATCCGCAATTCTCAATTAATTTAATGAGCGTCTTGCAGCTCGTAAAAATCAGGCGAAACATAATCCTTGCGGAGTGGATAACCGACCCAATCTTCGGGCATTAATAACCGCTTGAGATTGGGATGACCCTCATAGACGATCCCATACATATCAAAAGTTTCGCGTTCTTGCCAATCTACAGTCCGCCAGATCCAGTACACCGAAGGCACGACTGGATTTTCGCGAGATAAGAATACTTTGATTCTGACTTCTTCTGGTTTGATGGCATTGTCGCTGAGTTTGATGAGGTGATAAAAACTCACCAAATCGTCACCAGGCCCTGAATCGTACCCACCTTGACACTGGAGATAGTTAAATCCGTAGGCGTACAGAGCCGTAGCAATCGGCAGCAAAAATTGCGGTTCGACGCTGATGATTTCCACACCCTGAGCATCCACAGCTAGGGCTGTATGGTCTACAAAACCATTTTGGGTCAGCCATTGAGAGACTTTGCCTGTAGGGGCGAGTGGAGCCGCTGGAGGGGCAACTTCAGCGGTTGGTTTGGTTTCTTCCTCAGCCACGTTCGACCTCCTGTTTTTGAGCGGTAGCTAGTGCTGGAGTGACGGGCATTCCCATAGCAGCGGCGATTTCCGCCGGGGGATTGTCGTGGGTACCAGTTTGGAGATATGCTCCAGTCAAAATCGACGGTACGACTTTCATGTTGTGGGTCGTACTGTAATAGCGGTGAGTTTGATTTAATTTACTCCGCTCTTGCATCGATTCGTTGGCGATTTTTTTGCGGAGCTTGATGATGGCATCCATTACCGCTTCTGGACGTGGCGGACAGCCGGGGAGATAGATATCGACTGGAATTAGTTTATCGACACCACGCACGGCTGTCGGCGAGTCTACACTAAACATCCCACCCGTGATCGTACATGCGCCCATGGCAATTACATACTTGGGTTCGGGCATTTGTTCGTAGAGACGCACTAGTGCTGGAGCCATTTTCATGGTGATCGTACCAGCGGTAATCAATAAATCGGCCTGACGGGTACTCGCACGCGGGAGCAGTCCGAATCGATCGAAATCAAATCTAGAACCGATCATTGCCGCCATTTCGATAAAACAGCACGCCGTCCCAAATAACAGCGGCCACAGGCTAGATAACCGCGACCAGTTGTAGAGATCGTCTACCGTTGTCAGAATCACATTTTCTGACAAATCGGTCGTTACTTGCGGACGCTCGATGGGACTCGCAATCCGCTCGGATGGATCGATTTTATTTACAGGGTTCATGACCATTCTAAGGCTCCTTTGCGCCAAGCATAGACGAGCGCAATTACAAGAATTGCGATGAAAACGAGAGCTTCTATAAAAGCGAGTAAGCCTAACTGACTAAACGCTACCGCCCACGGGTATAAAAATACAGTCTCTACGTCAAAGACAACAAAGACTAGGGCAAACATATAGTACCGAATATTAAACTGAATCCAGGCACCACCGATCGGCTCCATCCCTGATTCGTAGGTCGTCCGACGTTCGGGGCCACCACCACTGGGGCGGAGGAGTTTAGATGCTGATAATGCTAAAATCGGCACCAAGCTACATGTCAATAAGAAGCCGAGTAGATATTCATAACCGTTAAGGACAAACACAGATTATATATAGTCATGAAGGGATAACGATCGATTCAGCACCGAACGCGCAGTCCATAACTCACATCTGGCAACCCATTACGTGCGATCGCAATCCGGCTGGCAAGAATAATTATTTAGCTGCGTTGGTGCTCTAGACTCAACCTAATTACTATTTTATCCACATATAGGTATTAGGGGATAGGATCTCTCTACTAGCACTGGTTAAATATTGACGGCTTTCTCGCACTTATTAGGTAAGGGGTAAGGGGTAAGGGGTAATGGGTAATGGGTAATGGGTAAGAATAAACATTCGATACCAGCCCTTGGTGATGCGAAGCGGTGTCTATCGACGATCGCTGCCACGTAAAAGATCTTAAATGGGTTGTCTTGGAGATAAAATCGAATCTATGTTAAATACTTGCGAGCTGGCTGTTAATGGAACTTTGATGCGTGGTTTGGAGTTAAATGGTAATTTACAACAGGTAGGTGCAGAGTTCGGTTATGAAACTACAACCGCTCCAATTTACCGCTTGTGGTCGATCGACGATCGTCATCCTGCAATGATCAGAGTAAGTCAGGGCGGAGCGGCAATCGCGATCGAAATCTGGTCGTTACCACTAGCTGGGTTAGCCCAAATCTTGCACCAAGAACCCGCTGGATTGTGCATTGGCAAAATTAAATTAGCAGATAATAGTGAAGTTTTGGGCGTTCTGGGCGAACCGTTTTTATGTGAGGGGCAACGGGAAATCACCCAATTTGGTGGTTGGCGGAATTACATGGCGTTGCTGGATTTAGATCGGAAAAGCTAGAGATGGGAGCGGGGAGCGGGGAGCGGGGAGCGTGGGAAAGAGATCCAAAAATAGCAGAATTTACCTCAGATCGGCAACGCTATTACATCAAATTGGTTGAAAGTAATGCAACACAATCACGATCCGCGCTCTAAACTTTGGCTGCGACTAAGCCCTCCGCTCCATATTGACGGAGCAGTACCATCAATTCATCGCGATAATCTTGAAAAATAGTGTGCCGTTTGATGTTAGCACCGCGCTCGGCTAAATTAATCGTCATCTCTTTTTTAACTGTACCAGGACGAGAACTCAGTACGAAGATCCGATTAGAGAGAAATACTGCTTCTTCTACATCGTGAGTAATTGAAAGAATCGTAATTTTGGTGCGTTGCCAGAGATCGATAATAAATTCGTGCATCGACTCTTTGGTATGAATATCTAAGGCTCCAAACGGTTCGTCCATTAATAAAATTTGAGGTTCGCACACCAGTGCGCGCGCGATCGCAACGCGTTGTTTCATCCCGCCAGATAACTCATTGGGCAAACATCTGGCAAAGTCACTCAAACCAACGACATTGAGATAATAACTAGCGCGTTCTCGTCGCTCTCGTTTGGATACTCCTTGCAGTTTGAGACCAAACTCGGTATTTTCTTGGACGCTCAACCAGGGATACAATGTATAGTTCTGAAACACCATACCCCGATCGGGACTCGGCCCTTTGACGGGAACCCCTGCAATCCGAATCTCGCCACTGCTAGGCGTATCGAGTCCGGCAATTTGCCGCAAAAGCGTAGATTTTCCCGAACCAGAAGCTCCTACTATACAGACAAATTCACCCCGATCGATGTTGATATTGATGTTTTTAAGTACGGTTAGATTTCCACTTTGAGTCTGAAACTGTTTGGATATATTATCGATTTGTACAAACATCTAATTTTATGCTGTTAGTGATTTTGATTTAGTCGATCGCGAAGCAGGTAAACATTGATGAATTATAACATTAAACATTTTCGACCTAGCCACTGCCTAATGACAGATCTTTGAGTTCAACCTCGATGGTTACAGCCATTAATTACGCTCCGACCATTTGCAGAAAACTCTAATTAAATATTGAAATAATAGGTCTAAAGCTAGTCCGATCGTGCCGATGACGATAATACCGACAAAAATTTCATCTGTTCTTAGAAATCTCCCAGCCACACTAATGCGGCGACCCAATCCTTCTGTAGCAGCGATGAGTTCGGCGACGATGACTAATTGCCATGCAGCAGCTAAATTAATCCGACAAGCATCTAAAATACCAGGAATCACATGGGGAAAGATCACCATCAATAGTGTCTGCAAGCGATTTCCACCTAAGATATAAGTTGCTTCGATTAAATCTTTAGATACAAATTTAACTGTATCCATCACCATCAAGGCATTGAAGAAGAATGTGCCGATAAAAATCAGCATAACTTTGGGAGCTTCGTCGATACCTTGATAGAGAATTAAAAGCGGAATAAAGGCTGGTGCAGGCATGTAACGCATCAAACCAAATAATGGTTCTAATAACGCCCGAATACTGCGAAAACTGCCCATCACAATCCCGATCGGAATTGCGAATAAAGCTGACAAGAAAAAGCCTACACCTACCCGCCACAAACTGGCAATCGTATCTTGTTGTAACTCGCCAGTACTCCACAATCTTTGAAAAGCGATCGCGACCGCCGCAGGTGAGGGTAGAAACTTAGCATCGATCGATCCAAAAGTTGTTACACCCCACCACAAGATTAATGGTAAGCCGATCGAAATACCAATCAAAACCCAATTTAATGGCTGCGGAATATCTTCTACCAATCTCCAGAATACCGATGGCCGTAAAGACGATCGATTTTCTGCATTTAATGAATCTCGATCGCGATTATTTCTTGACTTTAGCTGCATATGCTTTGACAAATCTGTCATCAAATATTTTAGTTAGATCTGGTTTTGTTTTCGCTAGCCCTACTTCACTCAAAAATGCACTCATTTGTGTCGCCGCATATGGCAAAGAACTCATATCATTCCCAGGCTGAAAAGCTTTGAGGTTTTCAGCCACGGTGAAAATCTTGGTTCCTTGGGCGTATTCTTTATACTCACTCTCGCTAACTCCCGCACGCTTGACCATGATTTTATTAGCAATATCTGGGTTAGCTTTAATATAGTCTAACGTCGCAAACCAACTATCGACCATTGCTTGAACTTTTTCGGGATTTTCGTTAACAAATTTGCGATTAAAAACCAAATGATCGGAAATAGAACCAGGGAAATCTTTAGAACTGAATAGTTCCCTACTGCCTGGTAATTTGAGAGCTTGAGTTGTAAAAGGTGCAAATACAGCAACTGCATCTACTTGTCCGGCAACAAAAGCCGCAGCAGCTTTGCCAGTTTCCAAAGGTACGAACTTAATATCTTTGGCTGTCATGCCAGCTTTCTTCAAACCCTGTAGTAACAAAAAATGATCTACAGTTCCTTCCTCGGCAGCAACTTTTTTACCCTTGAGATCGGCAACCGATTTAATATCTTTATTTACAATAACTTTATCATTGCCCGTTGAATTATCATTCGTTAATACAACTACTAAATCTGCACCTCCAGAAATCGAAGCGATCGTATCTCCTAGGGTTTGACTATTTGCATCTAGTTGGCCTGCATTTAAAGCAGAAATAGAATCTAGATAGCCATCAAACCACTTGAGTTCTGTTGAAACGTTATTGGCCGCAAATATTTTCTGGTCTTGAGTAACTTGCCAAGGGAACCAACCCGGCCAAGCACTAAAGCCCAATCTAACATCTACTTTAGACTCCGAAACTTGCGGACTAGAAGCTGTAGAATTTGGTGAAGTTGCGGACTCCCCTGTAAGCTTCTGATTTGCACCGGGATTGCTACAACTAATCGTCAGAAACAAAGCTGCTGTAAATAACAAACAAGTCGATAATAGCGATCGGCGTTGCATAAAAATCTTCACTAGTTTATAGTTGCAATCTCAAAAATTAAGCTGCCCAAACTTTACTCAGCCAATTTGCTGAGTCTTCGATGCGCGATTATTTTGGTAGCTTTGAAAACAAAATTACCAACATTACTCTTCAATATTTTGTATCAAAAGACACAATACGATCGATTATTATGTCGATTATTTTTTAATTTTGTCAGAGGTATTGCAAGATACTGTTATTCAAAAATCGAACGAATTGTCGATCGACAGATCCACTTTTGAGATTTAATCTGCTATGATTCATTCATTACGATCTCAGATTTATCTTAAATACAAGTCAGGATCGCTTCTAGGGTTCCGATCGATCTTCATCGATGACTGGTCCGAGAGAAGCAGCCGATTGGGTGTGAAGCCACACTACTAATTCGGTCACACGGCGGGATAAAAGCCCGGGAGAACCACTTCAGCTCAAGCTGTGGAACTCCTCGGCTATTGGTATCTTCCCCACCTGTGACCCAATTACACGATCGATCTACAGAACTTGTCATGAATACTACTCTTGCTCCACATCCAGAAATAGACCCCAGCCTCTTGCTCCTCGATGAAAAGTTGCCTGGAGGCGACTACTGGCATGGCATTATCAAGCGTGGAAATACGCTGCGGATTACCGACTTGGCTGGATCTCATGGCGTATCCCTAGTTTGCTACAATGCCAACAGCCCGATCGAACGGCTGAATGTGGCCGATACTGCCAAAATCCAGTTCAACGCCTTCCTCAAACAGGGCATGGTACTGTATTCGGATATGGGCAGAATTTTATGCTCGATTACCAGCGATACATCGGGCTGTCACGACTTAATTTGCGGCTGTAGTAATGCGGCAAGTAATACAGCTAAATACGGCGATGGCGACTTCAATAACTCGCGCAATAATTTTCTCAAAGCCTTGGGCAAACGGGGTTTAACTCGCAAAGATTTGATGCCAAATATCAATCTGTTTAGTCGCGTAGCCGTCTCGCCTGATGGAGATTTGCAATACGATCTTACTTGCGAAAAAGCGGGTAGTTATATCGATTTGCGAGCAGAAATGAATGTCCTCGCGATCGTGTCAAATTGTCCTCATGTTCTACATCCTAGTACGGAATACAAACCTCAGCCAATTCAATTAACCATCTGGAAATCGCCACTACCTACTGCTGACGATGTTTGTCGGACGGCTAATCCTGAAGTCGTGCGCGGATTTATCAATACCGACGCGCTATTCGCACAGGATTAGTCGATTTTTGTTGATACAAGTTATTTGAGTTGCTGCGTAGTCTGTGTTACCCCACCCCAGCCCTCCCCTTATAAAGGGGAGAGAGATAGATAAGCCCCCCTTTATAAGGCTACCGTGCATACACAAGTTATTTGAGTTAGTTGCTG
>NZ_PVWO01000322.1 GCF_003003845.1 Chamaesiphon polymorphus CCALA 037
CAGATGTGTATAAGAGACAGTTGTCAGACCCTCTATCCGATCTCGATTGTAATAAACCTCTTCCACTGCTTCAGCAGTAAGATCCATGTGTGCCTGAGTGTATACCCGACGTGGAATCGTCAGGCGGACTAGTTCTAAATTAGGATAATAATGGTCGCCAGTTTCTTTATTGCGCCCAGCAGAAACAATCCCGCGCTCCATCGTGCGAATACCTGCCTCTACATAAAGCTCTGCGGCCAGACGTTGCGCGGGGAAACAGTCTTGCGGAATGTGGGGCAAAAAGGCTTTGGCGTCCAAATAGATGGCATGACCGCCAATTGGTACCACCACCGGAATTTTCCAATCGATTAACTTCTGTCCCAGATACTCTACCTGCCCCACCCGCGCGCGAATGTGGTCGTCTTGGACTGATTCTTCGATGCCTCTAGCCATCGCTTCCATATCCCGTCCAGCCATGCCGCCATAGGTGTGCAAACCCTCATAGATGACGACGAGATTGCTGGCTTCTTCGTATAATTCAGGGTCGTTGAGAGCCAGCCAGCCGCCGATGTTAACTAGGGCATCTTTTTTGCCGCTCATCGTGCAGCCATCGGTATAAGAGCAAAATTCGCGCAAGATCGTGGCAATTGTCTGGTGGCTATAATCTGCTTCTCGCTGTTGGATAAAGTAAGCATTTTCCACCGCGCGAGTCGCATCGAGGATAATTCGGATGCCATGGCGTCGGGCGAGCTGGTAGACTTCCCGCATATTTGCCATCGAAATCGGCTGTCCGCCAGCCATATTAACGGTTCCAGCTACGCTGATGTAGGGAATGCGCTCTGCGCCGACTCGATCGATCGTATCAGTCAGTTTTTGGAGATCGATATTGCCTTTAAAGGGGTGCAAAGACGCCGGATCGTGAGCTTCATCGATAATTACATCGACAAACGTACCGCCTGCCAATTCTTGATGCAGCCTGGTGGTGGTGAAATACATATTTCCAGGTACACAGTCGCCTGGTTTTATCAGGATTTGAGACAGAATATTTTCGGCACCACGCCCTTGGTGTGTCGGGATGATATGGGAGTAACCGTAATACTTCTGGATTTTTTCTTCTAAATGATAAAAGTTTTTACTACCTGCATAGGACTCATCCCCCATCATCATTCCCGCCCACTGGTAATCGCTCATTGCGGCGGTACCACTATCGGTGAGCAGGTCGATATAAACATCTTCCGATCGCAACAAAAAAGTATTGTAACCCGCTGCCTCGATCGCGCGTTCTCGCTCGGCGCGAGTAGTAATTTTTAATGGCTCCACCACCTTAATCTTATATGGCTCTGCCCACGATCGACGGCGGTGCGGACGAGCTGGTTTGATATCGGGGGCTGTCTGCGCGACTGGGATGGGTGCAGCAGGATCGGAGATTGGGGCAGCATCAGATCGGCTGTCGGCTAATTCTGTCTCGATCGAGTAGCTTGGAAGATTCAGATCGTTCATCTAGTGCATCCCAAAACTTTACTTAGATACTTCCTAGTGTAACGACTGAAAATTGGCTAATTTGTGATTAAACAGACAGAATTAGATATTGTTGGTGCAAATTCAGATCGGAAATCGCGGCAAAGAGCGATTATTCCCTGCCGCATTATCGACTTATTTTTTTGACATTTAGCTCTAGCAATTGTCGATCGTCGATCGGTTTTCGATCGATCGGGTCGTGCGATCGCAATAACCCAAACTCCAATTCACCTGAGATAGCATAGAATCGTTCTAACCGATCGAAACATTATTTGCAAGTGAAAAGTCATTCACTATCTCGATTAGAATATCTCAATCTTTAGAATAGACAACATATAAAATTTTTATCCTACAAGATCGAGATATCCGTTCGATCGAGTTACAAGTAAATCCGATCGTATTTATGCCGCAATCGGGCACTGTTTGCCTGACGATAATCGATCGACTCGATCGAAATCGTAAGGAAAAGGTGCTTTCAGCGGGCGATAATCTGCTGGATGTGCTTGCCCGTGACGGATGACGGCATTAATCAACATACATGGTTCGTCATTGAGATTGATGGCAGAATGGGGAACTAAGGGGGGAATCGTCACCACCTTTGGTTCGCGATCGTTTAAATGAATATATTGATACTTGCCATCGTGTAAGATGACTAAAATAAATTTACCCCTAACTACCATCAATTGGTCGGTTTGATATTTATGCACAAACATATCATCGATCGCATTTGGGGGGATTTGCACCAGCATGGTTTCATGGCTGGCTTGGGGAGTATAAAATTGAATTAATCCAGCTTTGGCTGAAGTCAGGGTCTGAATTTCTACGCCTTTAGATAATGACATACTGAATCTCCAAAAGTTTGGGATAGTTAGCCCGAAAAAGGTAGTACACGGAAGGGTAATAATTCTATTTTTAGTAAATTGAGATCGGCTCACAATTTAACTGGGATATTTCTCATGTTAACGAGTAAAAATGCTAGAAATTGTTACCAAACAAACAAATTGTATATTTTTATGTCTAATGACGTAGAAAGTTGCCACTTGCGGATAAGTGCAGCGTTATTTAACGCGATCGCCAATTTAGAAGTTAACTCCCACCCGGACATTCACACCTCGGATTGAGTGGTAGCCCAGTCCGAAGCTCACGCTATCGCTAGGGCTGTAAATGACGCCACCACCGACTGCTCCAGTAGTATTGGTAATATTAGTTTGCTTGAATAGCTCGTTAGTCGCTTGCGATTGGGCGATCCGACCGACATTCTGAAAGTAGATTCCGACGCTACCATAAGCAGCAACCTGCGGAGTCACGTCTACAAATCCCAGCAAATCTAACCCCCATTGCGGGCTGAGTTTCTTGACACCGAGATCGTTAAAGAAGAAATTACTCGGTAGCGCAAAATCATTGACGGCTCCAGGCAGACTATCTTGGTTAAAAAGTGCCCCAACTTCCAAACCGATGTAATTGTAGCGAATGCCGATACTCGGAGCGATCCCACCGTTAGTGAATCCAGCCGAGCCGAACAGTTGAGTGGAACTAGTACTTTGGAAATTACGCTCGGCGATGCGATCTTCTGCTGGCACTGTCTGCGGATAAAAATACCCAGGGCTAAAAATTATTTGACCGGGGGTCGAGTAAGGGTAAAAAGGATCGTAGTAATAGTAAGGAAAGCGATTGTTCTGCTGGCGCAATCTAGTCAACTCGCTATCGGCTTCGCGGACTTTTTGCGGATCGCTCCCAGATTCGCGCACTTTATTTATTTGCTCTTGCACCCGCTGTTCGAGATTGCCATCAAAGCCGCGCTCTCTGATTTCTCGGCGCAGATTTTCGCCATCTTTGAGCACGCGTTCGGCATCGCGTTGTCGATCTAGTTGTTCTTGAGTAGGTACGTTGGGGTTTTGCGCGATCGAATTCGAGGACGATCGGGTTGTAGTTCGAGATAAAGTTTGGATGGGTACTTCTGCACGACGTTCGTTAGCATCGCCTCTATGACAGAAAATCGTGAAGATCGAGGTAATCGCAATAGTTGTAGAAATCGTTCGGCAAATTTTGTGTGGCATCATAAGGCGATCGAATTCCTCGATTCAGTGTATTCTTCAATGTAATTGAGCCAAAAAATTAGTTTATGCAGCGTTACTATACTTGGCACTGTCATAACTTGAGGTTAGGGTTTAGTCTTTAGGCTTTAGACTTTAGAGAAAACAAACTCCATTACTCATTACTCATTACTCATTACTCCTTACTCCTTACCCCGCTCCCACCCTCACCGCTCCACCGACTTCTGTCCCTCCTTGTACCATTGATACCAACTTTGAGAACTGCGAATCGCCAGCCACAAAATTAATAGCGCAATCAGTCCGCCAGAATTAGGTGCTTTGAAAGCAAATAGCACCAACAACACGCACAAAATATCTTCGATTAATACCGCCCAAATCGGCAACCCGCCTTTGAGCCGATAAAACCAACCCACTTTTACCAGTTGCAAAACTAGGGCAAATAAGCCCCCAACTACGCCCAAAATCCAGACCGCTTGGGTTGGTTGCTGCAAGATCCGCGCTACTGCCATGGCCATTACAGCACCGACTAAGGGGCTAAATACGAGTTCGACAACTTGCAACAGCCGCTGTCCCCAGAGTTGTTTAGAAATTACCAGTTCTAAAAACGTCCAAGCACTCAGGACGGCAATAATAACCGAGGGTTGAATGCGATCGAGCAGCGGTACCTGTTGCCACAAGTCATTTCTGAGCAGACCGATTACCAGCAGCGGCAAAGCGATTCGCATTCCAGCAGCAGCAGATACTGATAGTACGGCCAAGATTCCAATCATGATTTTTCTGCTGTTGCAAAGTTATTCGTCCAACTATTATTGACAAGGTTAGCAGTTTGAATGTGCCATAAAATCATCGCCCCGAACATTCGGCAAAGTTCTGCAATTACCTACAGTACGCTACGCGATCGAACGATCGAAACACCAAATCTAAATCGATAATAGCAACTATCTTCCCCCGATCGAGTCCGCAGGTCATAGTCACAAATGGTACCGATCGATGGCGTAAGATTGAGTTATCCTAGTTCAATCGACCTTCATCCCAGATCTACCTATGACCGATCGCGATTCTGTCCTTGATGTTCGTAATTTACGCATCCAATTTGCCGGGGTCAAGCAACCCGCAGTCGATGGGATCTCCTTTACACTCCAGCGCGGACAGACATTGGGCATTGTGGGCGAGTCGGGTTCTGGTAAATCGGTGACTTCGCTAGCGGTAATGGGATTGCTACCCAATGCTGGCAAGGTAACGCAGGGCGAAGTATTATTTCAGCCATACGCGGACTCTACACCACAGCAATCGATCGATTTATTGACATTATCACCATCGCAATTTTCGAGTTATCGCGGCGAACAAATGGCAATGATTTTTCAAGAGCCAATGAGTTCGCTCAATCCGGTATTTACGATCGGTTATCAACTAATTGAAGCAATTTTACAACATCAATCGGTATCCAAGGCGGAAGCTCGCCGTCAAGCGATTTATCTGCTGCAAGAAGTTAAATTAATTCCCAGCGACGATCGTTTAAAAGAGCAACATTTAGCCAGTCTCAAATCGATCGATGCTTTAGCCGAGCCAATGATGCCCAGCTCGACATCGCCGAGCGAGCGGGAACTGAATGATGTTATCAATCAACAAAAACTTTCGTGGTTAGAACGCTATCCGCATCAACTTTCGGGCGGACAATTACAGCGGGTGACGATCGCGATGGCGATTTCTTGCAATCCGACTTTATTAATTGCCGACGAGCCAACAACAGCTCTCGATGTGACCGTTCAAGCCACCATTTTAGAACTCCTTCAAGAGTTGCGCGACAGGCGGAATATGGCGATGATTTTTATCACCCACGACCTGGGAATTATCGCCGAAATTGCTGATGTGGTCGCCGTCATGTACAAGGGTAAAATAGTCGAATATCAACCAATTTTAGACCTATTTCAAAATCCCACCCATCCCTATACCAAAAGTTTACTAGCTTGCCGTCCGCGCCCCGATCGCGAAGTCAAAATTCTGCCGACGATTAGGGATTTTATGACAGAAGAGGTGTCATCAGACGGCCAAATTCAGATCGTTGAAAAACCACAATCCCTAGCAGTAGTCAACCAAGAAATCCCGATCGACGTTCGTCCGCTTAAATTACCAGAAATCGACGATCGAGCCGAACCGATTTTAGCAATCCGTAATTTAAAAGTAGGCTTTCCCGCACAAGGAATCTTTGGTAAAAATCGCCAACAATATAATTGGGCTGTCAATGATGTTTCCTTTGGCGTTTATCCCGGCGAAACACTCGGCTTAGTCGGCGAATCTGGCTGTGGCAAAAGTACCCTAGCGCGCGCAATTTTAAGACTGATCGAACCGCAACAAGGATCGATATCGTTTCAGGGTAGAAAAATTAATAACCTTCGGGGTGAGGCGATGCAAGTTCTCCGCAGAGACTTACAAATCATCTTCCAAAACCCATTTAGCGCGCTCAATCCTCGAATGAATATCTGCAATCTGATTATCGAGCCGCTCGTCATCCACAAAACAGTTAAGAGCAAAGCACAACGTCAAGAACGCGCCGAATATTTACTCCAACGAGTCGGTTTGAGTACCGACTATCTCACCTCTTATCCCCACCAACTTTCTGGCGGACAACGCCAACGGGTATGTATAGCGCGCGCGCTCGCACTCAATCCTAAATTTATCATCTGCGACGAATCCGTATCTGCCCTCGATGTCTCCGTGCAAGCACAGGTATTAAACCTGCTCAAAGAGCTACAGGGTGAATTTAATCTCACATATATTTTTATCTCTCACGATTTAGGCGTCGTCAAATTCATGAGCGATCGGATTATGGTAATGAATCAAGGTAAGATTGAAGAAATCGATTTTGCTCGGACTATTTACGAATCACCAAAAACTGAATATACGCGCAAATTAATCTCTTCGATACCGCTCGGTACTATCGATCGGATTATTCAGCAACAAAGTACTAGAGGGGTAATTAGTAATTGAGAATTGAGAATTGAGAATTGAGAATTAGCCAATTCAAATTACGTAGGGTGGGCACTGCCCACCAACACCATTTTCGATTTAACGAGATAAATATTTGGGCATTTAATATCGATCGATTATTGAAGAGATTGTTCGATCGATAAAAACAATTTTAATTCTTTTTGCTACAGCTCTAAATGTTCTGTGGACAGCAAATCCAAATTACGTAGGGTGGGCAATGCCCACCAACACCATTTTCGATTTAACAAGCTAAATATTTTGGTGTTTAATATCGATCGATT
>NZ_PVWO01000323.1 GCF_003003845.1 Chamaesiphon polymorphus CCALA 037
ATATAAACCTTACCATTTTGGATTTTTACTGTTTCACCTGGTAGTCCAATAATCCTTTTGAGAAATTTGTTTGTAAATTTTTCTTGTCTGAGCTGATAGGTGGGGTTGAAAATAATCATATCCCCCCGCTGCGGAGATTGGGTTTTATATGCTGTTTTGTCAATGATAAATCGCTGGTTGATTTTCATTGTCGGTAACATCGAACCCGATGGCATATAGTAAGAAGCCACTACCTCAGAGCATCTTGTGGCTGGTAGCCATCGATCTTCTGAAAAATCTTCAGTGAGCCGATCTAGACTGCCTTGGAGCAGACTTTTAATTAAAGAAACACACAAAGATGCTTGGGGTAATGGAGTATTGGGAGCGATAGGGGGAGAAAACTTGGCACGACACTGTTGGATAATCCGCCGATCCTGTTCTGAAGCTTGCCAATTACCCGCTCTGGCTCTGGAAAGCGCGTCTGCAAATACTTTTTGGCACAAAGATTCCGATAAAATTGGGTTGTCAGTCGAGACATCGCTCCGTGCGGGTCGATCGATTATCGCACCCAGGATTGCTAATAAGAGTGCGATTAGTTGTAAGTATTTCTGAATGGGTAGCATTGGCGATGATAGCGACTAGCTGCGGGATGGTATAATTGCAACCGCCATAATAACCCGTTTGTAAATACTATGTCCGTTTCTGCGGTATTGCCAGCATTATTGGTTCTAGCAGATGGTACAACCTACCAGGGTTGGTCATTTGGAGCGATGGGTACGACCATTGGCGAAGTTGTCTTCAATACCGGGATGACTGGTTATCAGGAAGTACTTACCGATCCCAGCTATAGCGGTCAAATTGTCGTGTTTACTTATCCAGAATTGGGTAATACAGGCGTCAATCCCGACGATGAAGAGTCTCACGCGCCACATGTGCGAGGAGCGATCGCGCGCAATGTCTGCTATCGTCCGAGTAACTGGCGATCGACGGCTTCTTTGCCCAAATACCTCGAACACCATGGTATTCCGGGGATCTATGGAATCGATACCCGCGCGCTGACTCGTAAGTTGCGAGCGGCAGGAGCCATGAATGGGGCGATTTCGACCGAAATTCTCGATCCAGCGGAACTACTCGATCTGGTGCAGTCGGCACCGAGCATGAGTGGCTTAAATCTGGTCGATAATGTTACCACTCAAGAAGTGTACGAGTGGTCGCAACCGAGTGAGGCAATGTGGGAATTTAAACCCGAATCGAGTGCTGGAGATCGCGAACCCTTAACGGTTGTAGCTTTAGATTTTGGCGTCAAGCGCAATATTCTCAAGCGGTTGGCAAGTTATGGTTGTCGGGTAATTGTCGTCCCGGCTAATACCTCCGCTGCCGATATTCTCAAGCACGATCCCGACGGGATCTTCCTCTCCAATGGCCCTGGCGACCCCGCCGCCGTCACTGAAGGGATCGCAACCACTAAAGAGTTATTGAGTGCTGACAAGCCGATTTTCGGCATCTGTATGGGTCATCAAATTCTCGGTCTATCTTTGGGAGCGGAAACCTTCAAACTCAAATTCGGCCATCGCGGACTCAATCAGCCAGCCGGACTCACCCAAACGGTAGAAATTACCAGCCAAAATCATGGCTTTGCGCTGACGGCTGAGTCATTAGGTGCAGATATAGAGATCACGCACCTGAATTTAAACGATCGCACCATTGCTGGATTGCAACACAAAACGCTGCCATGTTTCTCAGTGCAGTACCATCCCGAAGCTAGTCCCGGCCCTCACGATGCCGACTATCTGTTTGCCAAATTCGTCCAGCAGATGCGGGAAGTTAAATCAGGAGATAGAGAGTAGCAGCGTAGAGGTGTTGTTACAATCGGAAGTTAAATCTGTGGGATGCGATCGCTAATTGTGGCGACTCGACTCGCGATCGACGGCCATCGACTCAGTAAGCAAAGGATAAATTTTATCGGGGCATTATTGACTCAAACCTAGCTGTCGCACAATGTTTGATGGATTTGGCACCGATTGGCATCTGTCACCTAAATCGATCGGAAGTTGACAAGATGACCGTAATTTGTGATAAATCCAGAGTATTGTTTAATATCGCCTACAGATAATCATTTATTTTAAGTAAACATTTAAGGAGGCTATTATCGCTGAACCACTAAGCTTAACCGTGAGTCTCCGAGGCACTCGCGAAGTTAAAGATAACTACCAACTCTTCCGCCTCACCGGATTACTCGATGCATTTTCCGAACCAACTTTTAGAAAGGTAATGGACAAATGCGTCGAAGAAGGGCCGATCAATCTGATTTTAGATTTATCCAAAATCGATTTTGTCGATAGCTCGGGACTAGGTGCGCTCGTGCAACTAGTCAAAAAGGCTCAAAGCGTCCAAGGAACAGTCCAAATTGTCACGAATGCGCGGGTAACCCAAACTGTCAAACTCGTGAGATTAGAGCAGTTCTTATCGCTCCAGACTTCTGTCGATGCTGCCTTAGCACGAATTGAAGCCGCATAAAAATAACTGAGATCGGTCATAGTAATGGTGCCGATCTCGCACTAATTAATATTTAGATCGGGGTGCCATCATCGGGTTAGTGGCGTTTTCGCCCTGCCAAGCCGCATCTGCTGAGGCTTCGGTCTTGAATCCAGAACACCTACCCCAGCGCGCGAGGAATGGGGAGAAATTTTGGCGAACTCGTCCTCATTTTCGCTTCAACCGCTACCCAGTCGCAATTGACTGGATAGGTCTGCGATCGTGTAAGATAGAAAACCGCTCATCCGGAATCTTTAGCTGCTAAGTTTAATGTCAAAATCTATCAATTCCCACCAGTTTCGAGAAATCTTGATAAAATCGGAAAGCTGAAGTCAAAATTATCTAGCTAATTAGAGATCGCTGTGGGTGAAACTGAGCTACCACTAAGCTGGCAACAGCCGCATATTTTAGCTATCCACCCCAACCAAGTGCCGCAACTGTCCCCAGCAGCTCTAGCATATTTGGGCGATGCTGTGTACGAACTATACGTTCGCACGAGATTTTTGTTTCCGCCTAAACGTTCTCATGATTATCATCGTCAAGTTGTCGCACAAGTACGTGCTGAAGCGCAGTCTAGTCATCTGCAACTACTCCTACCCCATCTGACATCCGTGGAATTGGATGCCATCCGGCGAGGCCGGAATGCGGCGAATGGTCGTCCGCGTCGCCTCGATCCCGAAGTTTATCAGCAGGCTACCAGTTTTGAGACATTAATCGGTTATCTTCATATTACCGATCCCCCACGGCTGTGGGAGTTACTCGCTCTACTCCCACTCGATCCGACTCCAGCCCCTTAATAATTAGCTAACATCACATGGTATTTAAACCTCGTCGCTCTAGTGGCGGCAAACCTTCCCCACGTCAGGGAGATCGCGATCGTGACGGTTCGGGAAGTGGGGATCGCGATTATCGCCCCAGCCGCAGTTCGGATAGTAGAAGTAGTTCGGACAGATATCGGCCTTACAGCGACGCACCGCGTCGTAACGAAGGTGGGGAATCTGGTTATCGAGGCAAACCCGACGATCGCGCGGGAGATCGTCGTCCGCGTAAGACCGATGGCGCAAACAATTTCGATCGCGATCGCAGCTATCGTCCACGTCCGACTGAAGGGGGATCGAGTTTCGACAGACCCAAGCCCGATCGGAAATTCGGTCGTCAGGATAAGCCCCGCGAGGATCGTCAGGATTGGGGCGTACCTCGTCCGACACGTTCCAAAGATTTCTCACCCCGTCAGGACGGTTATAACCCCCGTGGAGACGATTCCTTCGGCGATCGTCGAGGCGGTCGGGATGGCGAGGATCGCCGCCCCCCTCGGCCTAATTTCAATCGGGACGAGCGTCCGTCCAAATTTGACGATCGCCGTCGGGACGAGCGTCCCGCCAGCTTTGGAGATTCTCATTCTGAGAGGCTCCGCCAACGCCGTCAGGACACTCGTCGCCCAGATTTTGGTGGCAAGCCCAAAGAATGGCAAGATCGCCCGCCCAGCCGTAACAATCGTGGCGGTTGGCAAGATCCCCCCGCACCAGATATCGCCGAAGAAGAAGTTATCGATTATTTGTACGGCAAGCACTCAGTTTTCACCGCGATCGAAAACGAACGACAAATCAATCGGATTTGGGTACTTTCCAAGCTCCGCCACCATCCCGCCTTCTTTACCCTTATCGACCAGGCCAAAGCTAATGGTACGGTAATTGATGAAGTAGACAACCAAAGACTAAACTATCTAGCCAATGGTGGCAATCATCAGGGGATCGTCGCCCAAGTCGCCCCCCATGACTATTTAGAAATCGAAGAACTGATCGCCCAAGCGTTAGCGGCTTCCGATGCACCTGTCATCGTCGTTGCAGACGGCATCACCGATCCTCAAAATCTCGGCTCGATCGTTCGTACCGCCGAAGCTCTGGGCGCGCAAGGCGTTATCATTCCCCAACGTCGCGCAGTCGGGATCACTTCCACCGTGCTGAAAGTGGCCGCTGGCGCACTAGAGCATCTACCTGTCGCTCGCGTCGTCAATCTCAGCCGCGCTTTAGGTCAACTCAAAGAAGCTGGCTTCTGGATTTATGGCACCACGGCTGATGCCGAACAGGCAGTATATACCATCGATTTTACCGATCGACGTCCCGTCGCGCTAGCCATTGGCTCTGAGGGCGACGGACTGAGTTTGCTAACTCAAAAAGGATGCGACCATTTGGTGTCGATTCCATTGAGCGGAAAAACCCCCAGTTTGAATGCTGCCAATGCTGCTGCGATGTGTCTCTATGAAATATCGCGCCAGCGTTTGTCAAATATGTTACGGCTTTCTGAGCGTTAAGCAGATATTTTGGGATTATTTAATATCTAAGCCTTAATATTCTTCAAAGTCCATCAACTTATTAACCTCTTTTGAATCGGCGGAATCTATACCAATGAATATTCAAGATATCTGGAGCAGTGCGCTCCACCTCGTAGGACAAGCTTGGTGGGTCGAAATTACGACGGAACAGCCTCACTGTACCTATTATTTTGGACCGTTCGCAACCGCTGTGGAAGCTGACGAGGCTAAAGTGGGCTATGTGGAAGATTTGGAAGGTGAATCAGCCCAAGGTATTCAGGTAGCGATAAAACGCTGCAAGCCAGTTCAAATGACGATCGATTATGAGGAATCCGCGCAGGAACATTATAAATCGGTCGTCAAAACGCCGATGAGCGGTCAGTATGGCTAGCTAGCAGTCGCTCGACACCAGATTAGTCGAATTATAGATTTAGGGTACTCACGATGGCCGCTACAGCTCGATCGAGCTAGAGGTTGCCCAGGGCGTGGGTACCCTACTTTTTTCGATCGCATCTCTTTGGAGTGGTGCTTAGTTTTGAGTTGCTGGTGCTTGGAGAACCCGGATCTGGGGGAGGCTCCCCCCAGACCCCCCGTTGAGGGGCAGGGTGCCGCCCCTCAAACTCCCCTGCACAAGGGTCGATCTGTTTACGGTGTAGCGCGCTTCGCATTAGCTTCGCAACGGGAGTCAATCTGTGGTATGAGATTTCAGGGCTATTGCCGAGAAAAAGAGCTTAGTAGGGTGGGTACTGCCCACCATCTAGGTTTCAGGGCTATTTCATTCTCCAATTATCGAACCTAATTCAGGATCTGTAGGGGTCGGTTTGCGGCGCATCGAACGGGAGGTTCCCTCCCGTTTGTGTGCGTCAAGACAATCCAAGTAGGCATCGATACTAACAAATAATCTCTCAACAAAACCTACCCTCATCACTAAAATTTTAGAAAGATAAATGGTGCGAGATGTGAGGTTACTCTAGAGGTAAATTTTCGATATCTGCTTGAATGATTTCGGCGGCATGAGGATAGCCTTTATAAACGGCTAGATACTTGATGGCTTGGGCGATCGCTTGGAGTAGTAAAGTTACAAAAGCAACGATAATCATCGTTTTAATTGGGGCGCGGGGCAAACCATCGGCATCTGCGGAGATTTCCCAAGTGCCCCAATTGCCATTGGGTAAGAGTCCCCAAGATTGCAATACGGGATCGAGTGCGACCCAAATTCCTAAAATACAAAAGGGAATTGTAAAGACGATCGTACCGATAAAATCGACTAGGGCTTGTTGTTTGGGAGTCCAATTGGTGTAGAGAAAATCGACTCTTACATTGGCACCGTGTTTGAGAATGTAGGCAAATCCCAGAAAGAACATCATCGAAAATAAATACCACTGCAATTCGATGAGCGCGTTGGAAGATAATTGGATGCCAATCAGTCGCCCTACATACCGAGCGACGACATTGTAAAAACCGACTGAGATCGTGAGGATAACTATCCCCGCAGTCAAACTGCCAATGAACTCGGTGATTTTATCGATCGCGCGCGAAAAGTTTAACAGGGCGCGCATCGTAGCAGGTGCGATCGGGTTAGACAAGAGTTTCGATCTCCCTAAAATGAAGCAGTTGCGCCCCCGATTTTACCAAAGTCTGAGGACAGATCGGCAATCTTGTCGATCGTCGTGGTAGGGCGTGGTTTAACATTAGCTTAGATCGAATGTGGGTGGATTAATTAAATCTCGATCGAGTCAGATCTCTAGTACGGAAGCGCAAGGAGTCACAAGTGAAACGGAAACAATTTGTCAGAGCGGCGATCGCCAGTACGGTCTCAGGGGCAGCTCTGGTGTCGTGTCGCGCGCGAAAAAGGTCTTCAGGATCGGGGAGTGGCTTACCGATAATTAACTGGCAAATGGCGACGAGTTGGCCGATCTCGCTCGATACCATCTTTGGTGGTGCCAAAACCTTTGCCGATCGCTTGGCGGCGATTACGGATGGTAGATTTAAGATTACTCCCCGTCCGGCTGGGGAACTCGCGCCGCCGCTAGAGG
>NZ_PVWO01000324.1 GCF_003003845.1 Chamaesiphon polymorphus CCALA 037
GTGGAATGGTTGCCAGCAGAGCGCAGACTTTATCGCTATCTTCCAAGTTGCTTGTCAAGCTCGTTCTATCCCCATATTAGAAATCACATTGCCAAAATTACAACAGGTTCGCTCTCGACTCCAGGCATATTCACAACAATGGGAAAAATTGGCAATTGGAGCAACTTTAGAGGTTAAATTTATGACATCCGATCGATTCAATTGATGTTCGATTGATGAATTCAAGTAAATCCTAAGAAACCTAAGTAGCGAAACCCGATCGAGAAGCCTTTGTCTCCGTCAAGATGCTATTCCAATGGATGCAAATGGTTATAAAGTGAGTGGAAAAACAGAGACTCGTTCGCGTAGCGTTCGCCTTGCGAAATCGACTTGAGAGTTGCCGCTTATGGAACCCATTTCAAAAAACATCGATCGCCATGTTGTTCCGTAATTTCTGCACCCAATCGCGCGTAAAAGCTCAGTCCGCGAGTATTTCTAGCATCAGCAGTCCAAGCAATGTGGGTACAGTCATTTGCTTGGGCAATTTGAGCTAATCGAGCCATTAACGCGGCTCCCACACCCTGACTTCTCATCCCATCGTCCACATACAGATCGTCAAGCCAAATGCTGGGCTGACCTGCAAATGATGAGTACCTAAATCCATACAGTGCAAAGCCGACCTCTTGCCCAGACAACTCAGCAAACACAACATAAGCAAAGGGAATCGTGCCGAACAGTGTTTTGCGGATCTTGTCTTCGGATACTTGCAGCACACCAGAGAATGCACCAATATGGCAATCGAATTCTAACTTCTTCTGAATGAACGAGAAAATCAGCGATCCATCGTCGGGAGTGGCAGGGCGAACTTTCATGGGAATAATGCTGAATGAGAAATTGGGCTAAATCGGGTGGAAATGGTTGCTTATGTACGAGCTGTCCGCTCGCTAGATACTCTAGTTCTGCGGGGGTCGAAAGCCGTCCCAGTAAATTGTTGCGATGGGGCTGATGACCAAATTCAAATCCTGTAGTCTGCATATCATGCCTCTCTTCTTTGGGCTAAGTTTGAGTTAGTAGGTCTTCACGTCTAAGATTTTTTCAGTGGCGGGTTGGCGATCCTACCAACTGACGACCAGAGGTAATCCAGGTCGAAAATCTACCCGATTTCCTTGTACTTCTCGATCGAACCCAAGCTCCACGCAATATTCCGCTCCTACTCGCAGCCCGATCCGATCGGTATCGATTGCTGCTTGCAATGCTGGTGACGGAAGATCTGCCGCAGGACTGACCAACTCTACACGAGTTATTTCCTGCCAACCGATCGGGTGTTCTAAAGGCTGTGCCCGCTCGGCAGAAAACCGATCTGGACGTTGACCGAATGGAGTCTGGAAGAGCCACGGCTCGGTTAGCACGCTGCTATTCGTACCAACCGCAATATTCAGTGGTGCAGGCAAATAGGGCGGACGATATGCCCAACTAGGAAATGCGATGCTGTCACGATCGGGTGTCGTCGAACGCAAACAGAACCCAAACGGACACGCCCCACTCTGCCGATTTGCCCACCGCTCCCACAGATGAGTCGGACGAATTAGCTCCGATCTTGCCTCCTCTGGATCGCAAACCCACAGAACTTCCAGCATGGCGTTACGGAAAAAGAAACGACGATTGGTCGTGCCTTGCCCAGGATGGGAGTTTGAGGTTCCCTCCACTAAACCGAGCGATACGAGACGATCGGCTTCTGGAGCACCAATATCGGTAAAGATGAATAGATGGTCGAATTCAAATTTCATGGTTTTAAAGTCAATCGAGATTGGCGGTATGGATGAAAGACGACTCGATCGCGGGAATTCGAGCTGTGAATAGGGGTGAAATCGATCGGATACTATTACATTCTGTTCGAGAACTGAGAATACCGATGCCATCATCGAAATGGCTGTGGTCGATCGAGCCAGTGGCGGGCTTCATCGTCAGAGCCAAATTCGACAAAGCGATTGCTAACCGGATCGTAGCCTTGCCAGTAGACATTGCCATTGCGATCTCGCTTTTTCCAAAACATGGGTTCCGGAGGTGGCTCGAAGGCTTTGACGATCGCCTGACGAAGTTTGCCAAACCAAGATTTATGCTGGGATCGATCGGCTGTTGGCTGTTCGATCGAATGAGTTTCCCCATCGATCTCGCTGCTAGTTTGAGAATTCATGATATTTGTGACCTGTGGGTACTTAGACAAGGGTGTGCGGGAGGCTAGAACTTAGCTTGAACCAGCCGCCCATAGCATTCGAGATAAAATTCTGGCGAATTGGCGATCGAGCGCACCGCTTCGTGCTGGGCTACTGCTGCGTGCCACTCCTGAAGTCGATCCAATCCAGATGGCCACCCAAAGCCTCGGAAATGCTCCAACACGGCTATTTGCTCGAACCAAGGATGAAAAGTCAGATCGACTAGACTCAGCCCCGTCCCCAGCCAGTAAGGCGTACTAGCGGGATTTTTATGCAAACCCTCATGCTCCATGAACAGTAAATCCTCGGTCAGTTCTGTCAATAACGCCCTTGGGTGTGGATCGCGACCGTATAACAGTTTTCCGGTAGTTGCAAACAAGCGGGTATCGGCAAAATTAATCCAAATCCGCGCCCGCGATCGCTGCATCGGCTCGGTGGGTAATAGTGGCGGATCGGGAAATGTTTCCTCTAGATATTCATTGACGATCGCCGATTCCCAGACGCGGTTATCGCCATGTTTGAGGACGGGTACTTTGCCATAAGGCGAAATTTCCAGAAAGTTAGTGGGTTTATTTTGAAGGTCGATTTCAATCGACTCAAAGGGAATACCTTTTGCTTGTAAAGTTAACCGCACTCGGTGGGCAAAAGGACACAGAATTGCACTATAAAGTTGAATTTGAGACATCATAAAATTCCTCGATCGTTTGGATAAAAGTTACTCAGAGGCAAGGGCAATTATTGCCCTTACCTCTAGCAATTAGATTGCCCAAACTCTTTTGGAGGGCGATATTTCATGCGGCTGTCGGGGGTTTCGCCGCCGCTGCTCGTGCTGCTGCAACCAGAGATTCTGGTGACATAAATGCGAGATATCGATCGACAATTTCTGGTGGTAGCAACTCGATAAGTAATCGATTTTCCACCCAGAATTCAATGACATCAAAGTAATCTTCACCGCGCCGACAGTATGCCGTCCGCCAGCCTTCACGCTCGGCGATCGCTTGAATTCGATCGGTACTGACTGGCACAGAAATAGCAGTATGATTCGCTGAGTACATCGATGCGGCTGGATTTGGTAGCAATTGAGATGCTTCATCAGCCGCCTCACCAGGGACTAAGGCGGTTCCAAATGGATGAACTTCAACCATCGTGCCTTGGGGATCGAAAGCTAGTGCGACATAGCTGCCAGAATGACCGGGAAAAGGGATAGATTGTCCTTGCAATAGTTCTGCAAGTACTTGGCTAACATGCAGGGGATTGTATGCGGCGACTGAAATGTGGTGAATCATAAAATTAACTCCATTAAATTTTGGCGATCGGTTATGCAGTCATTTCTGGTTGCGGAATTAAGCCAAGCTGTTGCATCATTGCCAGATCGTCTCGGACGACCCGATGCTCGGCTACTTTGCCATCCCGTACCCGCAGAATATGAATCTGTCGTTGGCAAATCGACTTACCAGTAGGCGGCATATCCAGAAAACCTGGAAACACACCTTGATGGGTGCCAGTGAGGGTACAGCGCATTACGACCTTATCTCCTTCGGCAATGAGATCTTCGATCGCGTGATGATGGTCAGGGAATGCTTGAGTGATGGTGTGAATGAATTGCTTCATCGATTCGGGATCTCGCGATGCCACTGGGGTAGGATCGTGGTTGAGAAACTCTGGATGGACTAATTCATCGATCGCATCGACATTGCGCTGATTGAAAACTTCTTCGTAAAAACGACGGACGATTGCTTTATTTTCGGTAGTAGACATCTGAAAATTCTCCTTAGTAAATTTATTAAACTGGAGCGAAATCGATCGGTTGACCTAGAATTCGATCGATCGATTCTGGTTGCATGGCTTGCAGATATTGGGGTGTAAATTCTGGTGAGAAAAACTCAAGCAAATAGCGATTCTCAACCCAAAACTCGACTGCACTGAAGGGGTTGCCATTGCCCTGTTTGCGCGTGAGGACGCGCCAGCCCTCTCGTTTGCCAATCTGTTCGATCTGCTGATGGCTAATTGGGACAGAGATGGCGGCATGAGCGGAGACAAAATCGGTAGGTGCAGCTTGGTTTACCTTTGCTGCTTCGATATCGGCACCTGGAATCCAGACATCACCCGATTTAAACACCACAATATGAGTACCATAGTTGTCAAAAGGCATCACGAGATAACTACCAGGAATGAGAAATTTGTATACTTTTCCCTTCCAGATTTCTGCAAGCACGCCCGCCACCCGCAACGGATCGCGAGCATCAATTGACAGATGATGAATCATGAGATTAACTCCATTAAACAAGTTGTAATTTGCGATCGACAGCGATTAAAATTACCGCTAATGATGCAAGGTCTGCACTTCGACAGGCTCAGTGACCTCCTACGCGGACTGAAATATTAAAGTTTCGATTTCTGCCTATGTCATGCGATCGAAACAGAGTGTTCTGGGCTAGGGTCGCGATCGCCAATCTGTGAAATAATTCATTGACAGACGATCGCTTATCTATTGGCTATTGTCAGAGATTTAATCGTTGGCGTAGCCTCTAGAGCCAGAGAATCGACTCAATTATTGTCGTGCATTGAGATTAACTTGATAATTGACACTATTGGCATTAAATTGCGCGCTCCGAACGAGTACGATATATTTTCCGGCCTCTAGATTATTGCGGGTAAATGAGTGAGAAAAAGAACCCGAACTTTTAGCAATTACTTGACCCGATGCGCGCAGTAATAACAAATCGGTTCTGCCCGCGCTATTACCAGTTATGCGGAGGTTAGCGCGACCAGTGAGGGTAACTTGTCGGAAATCTTGAAGATCGTCGGTAGCGGTCACATCGCCTTTAATCGTCCGCACTCCTGGGCTATTCAAAATGCCTTCGTCATCTGCATCTCGGACGCTATTATCGAAATCGGTGGTTGCCAAGACTGGAGCAGCCAATCCAGTGCAAGTTAATAAGCTGAGTAGTGTGAGGTTGAGACAAGATTTGAAGAATTTCATGACGATCGTTCCTGTTGTAATTGTGGGCTAGATAAGGAGGAAGGTGTTAACCTGCTCCATGTCTTTTAGAATACGCTCCCACAAATGGTTTGACAGCCTGAAAAGATCTGTAAAAACCTGCTGTTGACGATCGGAAAAGATCGGATCTTCGATCGTAGTTGTTAGAAGATAAGCATCGATCCTCGCTTCCAGAAACCTTTTTGGCGCAGTTTCGCGACGTACTTGGCATAAGTGGTGAGAATAGGTGCTTCGATACTTATGAAGTAGGATTAAAGATAGGAATCGCGACCCACGCTTTGCACTATGGGACTGGAGCATTGGGCGGTTTGCGCGGTTATGTAGATGAAACAAACCCCAGTCAAGCCATTTTGTTTCGGCTCGATCGGCATTGTCAACGGCTCAGTAATAGTGCGAGATATCTGCATTACGATCTGCCTGCGGATAAAATTCAAGCCATTACGATCGAGTTTGTCAAACAAAACAAGCCGACTAAACCATTCTACCTTCGACCCTTTATCTACTCATCGGGATTGGGGATTGCGCCGCGTCTCCATGATATTGTGCAGGATTTCTTCATCTACGGAATGTCGCTGGGCGAAACTTTTGCCAAACCAAATGGTATCAGTTGTCGGATTAGTTCTTGGCAACGGCAATCAGATCTGAGCTTGCCATTGCGGGGCAAAATTAGTGGTGCTTATATCACTTCCGCGCTGGCAAAGACAGAAGCCTATGCTGCTGGGTTTGATGAAGCCATCTTGTTAAACTCCCAAGGTAAGGTGGCGGAGGCAACGGGGATGAATATTTTTATGGTGCGTCAGGGCAAACTGTTTACTCCTGGTACCGACCAAGACATTTTAGAGGGGATTACCCGCGATAGCATTATGGTAATGGCAGGGAAATTAGGGATTGAAGTAGTAGAACGACCGATCGATAAGTCGGAGCTATTTATTGCTGATGAAATTTTCCTATGTGGGACAGCAGCCAAGATTGCACCAGTGAGCCGGATCGAAAATTATTTGGTACCCCAAGTTGCTGACTCGATTACCTCCAAACTTCAGCAGGAGTTGGTGGCAATTACGCAAGGTCAGCATCCCGATTATCAAGATTGGTTAAATCCTGTCGATCTTCAATAATTGTGCGGATGCTGTTAGCTCTAGACCGATAACTAAGTATTAAGATCGATCGACTCTAACTCTCGGTATAAGTTCAAAATATCTCTAACGACTATCACCATTTCGCCGATATCATCTACCGAACAGCCATAAACTCGAAATACAAAATGGCGGTATTTATCGAAACGGATGCCCACTTCATGAGGAATTGCTAAACTTAATTGCCCGCAAACTGGAATTCGTAATGCCCTATCGGCGATTTGAGCGTTAACTTGAATTAGCCAAGGAAGTGGCACCAGCGTACAGTCGGAACCTGTATCCACAATAGCTTGACCCACTACTGATGGGCTGTCAAATTTCCCTGGCTGGATGAGTTCTAGCGGCACGATCGGAATAGCTGGAATATCTGTACCTAGAGAGATATAACGATAAGTCCCCATGCTGTTCTAGCTCAAGTTAGGAGCCGAACGTACTAAAAGTTTGGGTTCTACTGCCGATACCTGTCTAAATGTTATTTAGCGACCAGATAAAAGCTTGGCAGTGGAGACGTGAGGGTGTTTGGGATCTTTGAC
>NZ_PVWO01000024.1 GCF_003003845.1 Chamaesiphon polymorphus CCALA 037
GAGATGTGTATAAGAGACAGCCTTGGAAGCCACAGATTATCGCTGCGGCAAAGGGAATAACCGCCTTCTCAGCAGGACTTACATGATTTGCATAAAATTGATATTGAGATATTTGTGAACCACTATTAACTATCTTGATATACACATATCCGTCTTCACTAAAAATAGGTGTGGTAATTAGCTCTGTTTGTATACCCTGATTTTCGCCCTTGTTCAATAACTTCCAGCTTTTATTCTCATGTACATAGAGATCGAAATCGGAGCTATTACTGTTGTTTTTTAGTGTGAACACCCCAAAAGCATTTGCGGGAATTTTATAGGTATAATGAGCAGCATTTTGAGAATTTAATGTTTGATAATAATAGTTATTATCTTGATGCTTAAAGTCGATGACTTCTTGAGCACTGACAATAACTGGATCGGTAATCGATAAACCAAATGCTACTATCCCTGCAACTAATTTATTCATTTCAATATTTCCTAGAAGATTCAATGGACTCACTATATTTGCCAGCAGGAATCCCCCCTTTCTGCTGGCATGAAATATGTACAGTTACAAATTGACTAGGCGATAATCGAAGCATCCGTGAGAACGATCGATATTTTGGTAGAGAATATCCACCCACTCCGCGTCACTAGGTAAATGTTTGAGGTTGACGCAAAATACCCAATAACAATCGATCCCTAATGCCCGCCACACATTTTTCCAGTGGGAAGTTTCGCCTCGTTTCATCAATCGATAGGCGCGATTTTCCCGCTCGACGATTGAAACCCCCACCCGATGATGTTCGCCGTGGATATCTTCGAGGGAGATAACTCCATCGATGGCGAGTAATTCCCATAAACTATAAGGATCGTCTGCATCCATACCGATTTGAATGGCTGTGTTGAATTTAGCCGTTAGATATTCGCTGGCGACAGCCTGTACTTTCTCGACGCAGAGACTAGGATCGTCGAGAGTTAAAACTTTGAGCCGAGTCGCCATACTCCGAAATCTTAAAGCGGTAACTGACATGAATTTCCTCCTAATATCCGAATACAAGATAATTTCGTAAGAGAGTAGATTTAAATTGATTTAGACGGGAGGCTATCCACGCTCGGCTATGGTGTGCCCTCACCCCCGACTTGTGCCTCGGCAAGCTATTTATCTACCTTTTTAAAATCTCATAGCTCCAGAAACCCTTATTTCTGAGATAATGTAGTTTTGTATAAGAAATGAAATCAAATCAAATTTTCCAGAAACCTCTGTTTCCAGCAGTCAGGTATAACTTTAGAAGTAATGTGTAAAGAAGAATTTGGAAATGTCTGCTTATAACATTGAGATCTGTGACGATACTCTGACAGTCAGTTTTGGCGAACCAGCCAATAACGATCGCATCGTCATCGAAGTATCAGCAAAGATCGATCGACTAATTAAAAGTAAACAAATACGTGGCGGCAAGCTACTCAAAATCACTGGGAGACAATCAATTCCCGTCGCCTATACCATCTGCCATCAAGTTGCTCACTTATATGGTGCGATCGCCATCTTCGATCCGAAAATTGGTGGTAAAGGTATCGATGCTTATATTGTTGTTATCAGCCATAGTCCAGGCTACCAAGTAGGACAAATCCTTACAGATCCCAATAACTTGAATGTATCGCCACTTAAAACCTGCTAATCCAGAAACCCCCGTTTCCACTAGTCAGATATAACTTTAGAGGTAATGAGTGAAGAGGAATTCGGAAATGTCTATTTATAGCATCGATCTCTGCGGGGATACTCTAATCGTCAGTTTTGGAGAACCAGCCAATAACAATCGCATCGTCGTCGAAGTATCAGCAAAGATCGAGCGACTAATTGAGACTAAACAAATGCGCGGTGGAAAGCTGCTCAAAATCACTGGGAGACAATCAATTCCCGTCGCCTATACCATCTGCCATCAAGTTGCTCACTTATATGGTGCTGTGGCTGTATTCGATCCAAAGATGGGTGGTAAAGGTATTGATGCTTATATCGTGGCAATAAGTCATAGTCCAGACTATCAAGTAGGGCAAATTCTGACAAATCCCAATGACTTGAATGTCTCCCCACTGAAAATTGCTCTGTGCGGGCCACCTCATTCTGGGAAATCTTGCTTGCGGGAAGGATTAAAAACAGCTATCCTTCAACTAACCGGACAGACTCCTTATATCCTGACAGCCTGTCCTGATGGCGAAGGTGCTTGGTTTTATGAAGCTTTCAACGACGATTCAAAACGGGCTGATGAACTTAAGGAACTCAACAAAAGTAAATTCACCCCTGAATATGCGGAGCTTTTTGCTAGCTGGGTGCGAGGATTGAGCATTCCAGCATTGATTGATTGTGGCGGTCTAATTTCTCCAGAAAATGACCTAATTTTAGCAGAGGCTACCCACGCGATCGTTCTCGCTGGAGATGCCCTAGACAAAGACAAACAACCGATTGTCGATAGTTATCAAGCTCGATTGCAAGAATGGGTTGAATATTGTCAAAGCATGAAATTGGATGTAATTGCTAAAATCCATAGCGATTTTCATGCCACAGCAGATCGGATCGATACCGAATCTCCCTTATTAACAGGGATGGTTCATCATCTAGAACGGGGTGGAGATGATGTCAGCGATCGACCGATGATTCAAGCTTTAGCTAAGTCAATCTTACAGTTAACTTATAATTAAATAACATAGCCGTTGGTTTCGACTTCGCTGTTGGTCGATCGAAGTCGAAACCAACAACAATCTAAATAAATAATAAACAAGAAACAATTTCATGCCACACCCATTATTTGTACTTTCACCATGCGGTACGAGCTTACTCACTAACCAAGTCAGCGATATCGAAAGGAAATTAGTTAGTAAATATGCAAATGCTAAACAGAAACAAGAAATACCAACAGAGGATTTACAGCAACTAGAAGACTTAATTGTCAGAGTAGCCGAACGAGTCAAATCCGCAGATTTTCAATTGGCAACTAGAATGTCCGCAGAGCTAAATGCTATTATCAAACTTTATAATGGTCAAATAGCTAGAAATAGCGACCTTCATAAGTTAATTTGTACCGATACCTGGCTGGGTGAAACGACGGCAAATTTTGTCGCAAGCTGGCTAGGAGATCGCGGCTTAAATGCTGAAGTTATCCGGCAAGTCGATTTACAGACTAGAGATATCAACGCTTTTCAGATTGCTTTATCAGGCATAGTTGAATGGTGCGAACAGACGATTCCTGGATATAAACAAGCTGGCTATCGCATTATCTTTAATTTAACAGGAGGCTTCAAGAGCGTCCAGGGATTCTTGCAAACATTAGCGGCTTTCTATGCCGATGAGACTGTCTATATTTTTGAGACAGCTACAGATTTACTGCGGATTCCGCGCTTACCGATCGAAATGAATCCAGGAAATGTCATTCGGGAAAATCTCGAAGTGTTTCGTCAATTGTCACTAGATTTGCCCTGTGTCAATATCGATCGCATCCCTGAGACATTGATGATGAAAATTGATAACGAGGTTTGTTTATCTCCCTGGGGCGATCTGGTGTGGAAAAATACCAAGGATAAGATTTATCAAGAAAAAGTTTATCCACCACTAAGCGATAAATTAAAATTTGGAGCTAATTTCGAGCGGAGTATTAAGGGCATTTTACCCGATCGCTTAATCTTAATTAATAACCGAATCGACCAGTTATCTAAGTGCTTAGAAACGAACGGGCAATACAATCCCACCTCACTCGATTTTAAACCACTCAAAGGCAATCCTCGTCCGCCCTACACTCATGAAGTTGATGCTTGGGGCGATCGTGATGCCAAACGCATCTTTGGCTATTATGAGGGCAATATCTTTGTCTTGGATCTACTGGCTTCGGGTGTACATTAAATTAATTGAGAATTGGTTTGCTAGGATGGGGATTGGGCTAACAACTACCAAGTACCAGAAGGGGGTATTCTGCTACTTGGTACAATGAAAACAGATCGATTGTTTATAACTATTTATTGCCATGCCAGAATTTAACTATTTACCTAGTATTTCAGTTCTCCAGGCTTTAGTGGGAGTTTCCCTTGCTGATAGTTTGGCTAATGTGAATAAAGCGGTGCGTCTTTGGTACTCTCTTCGAGAGTTAGCAAATGAGTTTGATGCTGTAGAATTTACAGATGGAGAATGGCGAAAACATTTATATAAATCCCCTAATAATAATCGAGATAAAAAACCAACAGAGGTGGATGGTTGTAATTGCACTAAAACCATCAAAGATATTCTATTCGATTTTCAACCAGACCTCAAATGGCAAGAATGGAAAGAATCATTTATTAAATTTTATTTAGATATCAACATCAATCATCGAACTCAAGAAAACTTGGAAAATTTCCTGAATCAATTGGAATCAGATCGACCATTGTATGTCACAGGTAAAACACTTCTCAACGATTTAAATAAGTTGGTAAATCGAGGATATTTAGAGGTGATAGATAGTCGCTTTAAATTGGTAGATGAATTCCCACTATTACCAACTTCTATGCCTGCATCAGGAGAAAGTTCAGGTATAAATAAATCAGATGAAGCTGAAATTTATGTGGATTTACCAGTAGACTTTCGTTCGTTTACAGATTTATTTTGGCAACAGCAAAATGATATTCAGCGATTTTATCTTCACGCAGATTATCATATCTTAGATGAAGCAGAGCGGCGAATTGCTGAATATCGTCGAAAATTAAGAGAAATTTGGCAAAAAGGTAGTGGTGTGCCTTGTCGATTAACCTACCAAAGTTCCAGTCAAAAACAAATATATACTGCGATTATCTATCCAGTTTGTATTTACTATTACCAACGCTCTTTCTATCTCTGTGCATTCGGATGTGCAGAAGATAAAACTGAATCAAACTGGTATAACTATCGTCTCGATCGCATTTGTTCCCTAGAATGTTTAGATTGGGAAGATAATGCTATTCCTCCAAGTTTAATCGAAAAATGTCGAGATGTTGGTGATGATGAGTTGATTGATGATATTGAACTGGGTATAGAAACAGCCTATGGATTTGATATCGAACGACCAAATCGCTTAATGTTATTGCGATTCGATCGCGATTTTCACGATCGATATATTAAAAATACCTGGAGACACAATACCTTTAAACTAGTCGATCGAGATAAAATTGATGAGGTACTTAACAAATCAGGCTTAGATAAATCCGATCGAGCATTAATAGAAATAAGAATTAAAAGTTATGCCCAAGATGCTTATTATACAATGAATTATCGCGTTGGCGATAATAGTGTCATCATGCGGTTACGTGCTTGGTGTCCTAATGTTGAAGTATTATTCCCGCTAGATTTACGTCAACGGATGCGGGATGATATGCAAAAAACTTGGGAATTATATAGTGAAGATGAATAGGCTCTACTGTTGATATTTCAACAGTTAGGCGGTATGACAGCTCCCCGACTTCTTTGAGAAGTCGGGGAGCTGAATCATTGTGGTTTAAGAATTTTGCTTTTCAACCAGGGTGAATAGAGATATTTTATCCTGCTGAACCTCTGAAAACCTTAATCGATCGAGATCTGCTGCTGTTAGAACGATCTGATAATCAAACATTTGATAATAGGAGTTCAAACCAGGGTAACTTGGTGAATTTTGCTGATGTGTTTCTTCGCCTTTAAATATTAGTTCTCCATCAAAGTCTAAGCCAATTTCTTCCTTTAATGCTCGGCAAGCTGCCTGTGTTGGCGTTTCATCTGGCTTGATTTTTTCTGATAAGTTTTCTATCCCCCGTTGGCGGATCGCTCCGGTGAAAAAGATCTGCTTATCTTCGACTAAGATAAATTCCCGTTCGCCTAACCGAACGTTAACCACAATCTTTACCACCTTAACTATTCGGGCTAAGGTACCATCGATCGATTCTAAGCTCGATTCGCCTAGTTCAATTTCTGTTTGTAAGTCATTAATCGTTTTATTACCGCGATCGTGCGACCAATTATCGGTATTAATGCCATTTTCTAATAAAAGCTGCGCTAGATTCATTATTCTGCTGATTTGGGTTAACGGGGTATTGTTGGCGAAGATGCTATTCTCCCACTTCTATATCGAACCATAACCCCAGAATCCCCCCTTTCTGCTCGAAAGCTAGAGTAAGGATTGTTAGCTCAAGGAAGGATAATGATCGACTTAGAGGCTGAATTTTTGGATTTTGATAACTTCGATCGCGCATGGCAAAAAGTAGCTGATAATAACGGCTGTGCGGGGATCGATGGCGAAACGATCGAAGTATTTAAACGTCGGGCGATCGAGAATTTACAGGGGTTGAGAGATACTGTCGCTAATGGTACTTATCAACCCCATCCTTATCTACAGGTATTGATTCCCAAGGACAAAACTAGTCATCGCGCCCTGAGTATTCCGACTGTGCGCGATCGGATTATTCAACAGGCTTTATTAAATGTACTCACTCCTCGGATCGATCGACAACTTTCGGATGTCAGTTTTGCTTATCGTCCCCAGGTTTCTTATATTTCAGCGGTGGAAGCGGTAGCTCAGTGTCGAGATGCTGGATATCAATGGGTATTGGATGCGGATATCGTTAAATATTTTGATAATATCGATCGGCAAATTCTCTTTCAAAAAGTGGGTAAATATATTGACAATCGTAGCATATTATGTTTGCTTAAAAAGTGGATCTCTGGTGGGATTGTGACTAAAGCAGACACGATCTTTACAGAGTTGGGTATTCCTCAAGGGGCGGTAATTTCACCCTTGTTGGCTAATATTTATCTGGATGATTTCGATCGCCAAATCCAACAGATTGGTGATGTCAGATTGGTTCGATATGCTGATGATTTTGTTGTGATGGCGCGGAGCCAAGCGGAGATCGAAAGTGCGTATCATCAGGTGGTACGGTTGTTGGGTGAATTAAAATTAATCCTGCACGATCGCAAGACTCAAATTACCACATTCGATCGCGGTTTGAGATTTTTAGGGCATGGTTTTTTAGGTGCGGCTATTTTTTCGATCGATGATGTTAAGCCCAAGCGTAACCAGGGAAATTCTAAAAAAAAAGTACCCATAGATCTATCCCCCTGCTCATTGAGCGAAGTCGAAATGAGCGAAGTCGATGAACCACTGGTTTCGGCTTCGCTCAACCAGCAGGAGGATGATGACTCAGAAGAATTAGCCGAACCAGTACCAACCCAACGACAAGTTTGGAATCCACATATGGCAACATTATATTTGCTCGAACAGGGCACGAGTTTGTATCGAGACTATCAGCGGCTGATCGTACATATTCCCAAGCAGGAGCGGCTAGAAATTCCGATTCGAGAGATCGATAAAATCTTGATTTTTGGCAATATTCAACTTTCTACTCCAGTAATTAATTCCTGTCTGGATGAGAAGATCGGCATATTTTTCTTGAGTCGATCGGGGCAATACCAGGGACATCTCTGGAGTGCCGAACAGACTCATTTACATAATGAGTTAGTACAATTCGATCGACATAAGGAGCCAGAATTTCAGTTGAATATGTGTCGAGCGATCGTCACTGGTAAGTTACTCAATTCTAAACGGCTATTACAACGCCTAAACCGTAAGCGCAAATCGCCAGAAGTGGAAAAAGCGATCGCGGGGATTAACGCAGATCTCAAAGCTGCATCGCAGGTAAATGAGATCGATCGAGTGCGCGGTTATGAAGGGATTGGGGCGGTACGCTACTTTAGTGGATTGAGTCAGTTGATTACCAATCCCGATTTTAGTTTTAATGGACGCAACCGTCAACCACCAACCGATCCAGTTAATTCACTGTTGAGTTTTGGCTATACATTGTTGTTTAACAATGTGTTGAGTTTAATCCTGGCTGAGGGATTATCGCCCTACTTGGGGAATCTGCATTATGGTGAGGATAAAAAGCCCTATTTAGCCTTCGATCTGATGGAGGAATTTCGATCGCCGATTGTCGATGGTTTAATCCTCAAATTAATTAATAAACCAGTCTTTAAATTGACTGATTTTGATACGGTTGCTGCTACTGGTGGCGTATATCTACAGGGCGCGGCGCGGCGGGGTTTTCTCAAGTATTTTGAAGCGCGGATGAATGAAGATACTGCTCACCCAGATCTCCAAAATTCGGTGTCGTATCGTTATGCGATTCAACTTCAAATTCGTCGTTATAAGCGCAGTTTGTTGGGCAATACTCCCTACGAACCGTTCGCCAGAGTAGTTTAAGCAGTTGAGAGTTGAGAGTTGAGAGCGTTCTCGTATGTATGTGACTCGATCGTAAAAACCTGATGTATGTTGGCTTTAATCGTTTATGACATCCCCGATAATAAGCGGCGGACTAAGTTGGCGAAGTTCTTGGAGGGATATGGACGCAGAACTCAGCTTTCGGTGTTTGAATGTTTCTTGACGTTGGATGAAATGCGCCAACTTCATCAACTGGTGGAGCAGCGCGTTAAACCGGAGGAGGATAATGTGCGCTTTTATTGGATTTCGAGTGAGGCGATGACTAGAGTGCTTACCATTGGTAGTGTTGAGCCGCAAGCTCCACCTAACTATTATGTGATTTAGATCGAAAATCGACGCAACCCCCTCGATCGGCTAAAATGACGCATTTTCGTCGGATTGCGTCGATGCTTTTACTGGAGAGGGTTTGAGGTCTCGATCGATCGTTATTTACACAGCAAAGTATAATGAATTTAGGGATTGCGTCGATTTGACGCTTGAAACCTTTACTGCGTCTGGGCTTCCAGACGAAGACTCTACCAGGGAGCCAATCCTGGACTTATTGGAAACAACTTGAGCTTGAGGATGCAAAATCTTTACTACTCTCTACCAGGGAGCCAATCCTGGACTTATTGGAAACCTTCCGTGGGAAGACCCTGAACCTTCCTTAGGAAGTGTTAACTCTACCAGGGAGCCAATCCTGGACTTATTGGAAACCCAAGGTAGCTGAAGCAGTAAAGCTGGTATTTTAAGCCTCTACCAGGGAGCCAATCCTGGACTTATTGGAAACTGTAAGACAACCGAGGGGCTGCCGTTTACGCTTGGAGTGCTCTACCAGGGAGCCAATCCTGGACTTATTGGAAACAATTTCGTCCAGTTGGGTTGTTTGGAACGATTGTGGCCTCTACCAGGGAGCCAATCCTGGACTTATTGGAAACCGCTTTTGTCCTCCGTTTGCACAAGCAATCGTGGACGCCTCTACCAGGGAGCCAATCCTGGACTTATTGGAAACGTTTCGCTCAGCGTCTGACAAACCACGAACTTCAACTAACTCTACCAGGGAGCCAATCCTGGACTTATTGGAAACAATTTGGTTTTCATTTCTGAAGGCCAATTTCTCCGAGCTCTCTACCAGGGAGCCAATCCTGGACTTATTGGAAACTTTTTTTCACCTTAACTAAACAATACTATTTCTGTTTTACTCTACCAGGGAGCCAATCCTGGACTTATTGGAAACTGAAAGTTACAGCACCAACTTCAGGAACGTGAACAAGCGACTCTACCAGGGAGCCAATCCTGGACTTATTGGAAACAAAAACTGTAAAGAAACCTTCTGGGCTTGTTGTTATGCTCTACCAGGGAGCCAATCCTGGACTTATTGGAAACTTTTTTTAGGGGCGGTTGAAGCGATAGCTCCAAAAAACCTCTACCAGGGAGCCAATCCTGGACTTATTGGAAACATGTTAGTAGGCTGCTGCACCGAGGGTGGTGCGGGGGCTCTACCAGGGAGCCAATCCTGGACTTATTGGAAACATTTTCACAATCGCCTCATAATCTTGTCCATCATTCAAATACCTCTACCAGGGAGCCAATCCTGGACTTATTGGAAACTCACTGTTTCGCCTGCACGTGCCGTATTGGCACGAGACTCTACCAGGGAGCCAATCCTGGACTTATTGGAAACTTTTCTGCAGGGCTAACCACCCTGTAGCGTACAAAAAAAAAACTCTACCAGGGAGCCAATCCTGGACTTATTGGAAACCATCCCGTTGCACGCCTGTCCGAGTTCCCCCCAAACCTCTACCAGGGAGCCAATCCTGGACTTATTGGAAACGTTCCCCCCAAACCGTCTGAACCGCTGGTGTTAATCTCTACCAGGGAGCCAATCCTGGACTTATTGGAAACGTTTTCGTAATCATCATTATAGAGTTCCTTCTCCACTTGCCTCTACCAGGGAGCCAATCCTGGACTTATTGGAAACGTGAATATCGCCCAACCAATAATATGTCCAAACCCTTCTCTACCAGGGAGCCAATCCTGGACTTATTGGAAACATTTTTTAGATTCCCAGAGTCAGAAAAGAACCCTTGAGAATCATCTCTACCAGGGAGCCAATCCTGGACTTATTGGAAACTCTTGGGTAAATACCTGCACGAGTCTGACCAGGGCTCTACCAGGGAGCCAATCCTGGACTTATTGGAAACATCCTTTTGAAACCGACACATCAAATGGAACGGCTTCTCCATTTCTCTACCAGGGAGCCAATCCTGGACTTATTGGAAACAAAAGTTGATATAAACAACGCAAAATTAACATAAAACCTCTACCAGGGAGCCAATCCTGGACTTATTGGAAACTAAATCATGCTTGAAAGTCATTACATCATTTTCGTAAGCTCTACCAGGGAGCCAATCCTGGACTTATTGGAAACGTTTGCTCGTTGTTGAGGCAATGTAATTACTAAACTAGCTCTACCAGGGAGCCAATCCTGGACTTATTGGAAACACACGCTAATGGAATTGCAATAGAAGTAGCAAAATCTCTACCAGGGAGCCAATCCTGGACTTATTGGAAACTTTTTGCAGTATTGCCATTTACTTTATACAGTAACTCTACCAGGGAGCCAATCCTGGACTTATTGGAAACCGCATGATCGCTTCGGAAGCTAAGCCGCAACTTTCTCTACCAGGGAGCCAATCCTGGACTTATTGGAAACTTTATATGCAGGAAGACGTTGAAATCGGCGAGCCTCTTGCTCTACCAGGGAGCCAATCCTGGACTTATTGGAAACGATTGTTTTCCAACTTTTTCTTGACATCAAAAGGTGTAAAACTCTACCAGGGAGCCAATCCTGGACTTATTGGAAACAAAAGAGGTGGATCCGCCTTCATGATTTTTACACCTCTACCAGGGAGCCAATCCTGGACTTATTGGAAACACGTCTTGGCTTTGCACACCCGTGCAAGCTCAAGTAAAAATTCTCTACCAGGGAGCCAATCCTGGACTTATTGGAAACGGAAATTCTGCGGTGCATTATGGTCGCCCCCAAGTGACCACTCTACCAGGGAGCCAATCCTGGACTTATTGGAAACGTCTCCTGCTGATGATCGAACCGCAACAATTAAGTTGGGTTCTCTACCAGGGAGCCAATCCTGGACTTATTGGAAACGTTGAGGTCAGTACAGCATTGTCTTGCACGCGAAAACCAGCTCTACCAGGGAGCCAATCCTGGACTTATTGGAAACTTCTTAAGTTCCGCTAAACGTTCTTGAACCACTCTACCAGGGAGCCAATCCTGGACTTATTGGAAACTTTTTATGCACTGCCGTGTTTTAAGTGGCTGTGCTTCATATCGCTCTACCAGGGAGCCAATCCTGGACTTATTGGAAACTGTTGTATGGGAGTGCGTGAATCTAATTCGTTTACGACCTTCGCTCTACCAGGGAGCCAATCCTGGACTTATTGGAAACTACAATGATCTCCACAATCAGCCATGGCAGAAACATTGTTTCTCTACCAGGGAGCCAATCCTGGACTTATTGGAAACGATGTTGTACCTGAACTAACCCCAGCGCAGCAAATCTCTACCAGGGAGCCAATCCTGGACTTATTGGAAACCCAACGAAAGGAGCAACTTCGTAGTCTGCTTTTACCTCTACCAGGGAGCCAATCCTGGACTTATTGGAAACTCAACTTTCGTTTTCAAAGTCTATACAAAAGTTATGGAACTCTACCAGGGAGCCAATCCTGGACTTATTGGAAACTGGTTTCGGAGTTGGTTGTATTCAAGCCTTGTTTTCTCTACCAGGGAGCCAATCCTGGACTTATTGGAAACCCCCTGATCTGTATTGCTACAGTTTAAGTTCTGCTCTACCAGGGAGCCAATCCTGGACTTATTGGAAACGTTCTTCTTCTGTGGAGGATAGCGGTAACTCACAGACTCTACCAGGGAGCCAATCCTGGACTTATTGGAAACGTATCATGTTAGCCGATACCCGTCAACGAGTACGAACTCTACCAGGGAGCCAATCCTGGACTTATTGGAAACAAAAAAGAGCCTTTGAGGCTCTTTAGAAGTCATTATCTCTACCAGGGAGCCAATCCTGGACTTATTGGAAACGTTTTGTGCTGGTGGTTTGAGTGGCACTCCCTGTACGGACTCTACCAGGGAGCCAATCCTGGACTTATTGGAAACGTTTTTCGCTCTGTTGACGTTTGCCTAAAAAGGCAAAGTCACTCTACCAGGGAGCCAATCCTGGACTTATTGGAAACCAGAGAATCCATATGATGGCAATCTCCTAAATCAATAATCTCTACCAGGGAGCCAATCCTGGACTTATTGGAAACAGAAGATTCCCTTTGTCAACGTAGCGCATCCAGCTCTACCAGGGAGCCAATCCTGGACTTATTGGAAACACTTGCTTCCTGCACTCGCAACGCTCAATATAAGCTCTACCAGGGAGCCAATCCTGGACTTATTGGAAACTATTGGTTGTATACCAATACAGACAACTGGATGAACTCTACCAAGGAGCCAATCCTGGACTTATTGGAAACAGCATAGTGTGGAGAAGAGAGCGATTCTCCGAAGTAAACTCTACCAGGGAGCCAATCCTGGACTTATTGGAAACCATCGAGTCCTTTGCACCTAAATTGTGCGAAGCAACCACTTTTCTCTACCAGGGAGCCAATCCTGGACTTATTGGAAACAACATTAGTTGCCGAAACAACTGAAATCAAAGCGGCCTCTACCAGGGAGCCAATCCTGGAATCATCGATCGCCAACAAAATGACTGGACAAATGTACAGTCATTTTGTTAGAATGATAATAAATACTCATCAAACTATGACCCCAGCCACCCTGCCAAAACTAGATCCAGCAGCGATCAGAGAACAACTATCCCTATCCCAAGAAAAACTCAGTAGCTTACTCAAAGTCAGTACCAAAACCGTTAATCGGGCAGAGAAACAGCATCTTCCCCTCAAAGACACCGATGTCCGCGCCAGGTTAGCTAAACTGCAAGAGATTGCCAGCTTGGGGCTAATGGTTTACAGCAACGATGGATTGAGCGAATTTCTGAATACCCCATTACCAGTATTCAATGGCTATACCGCGATCGATCTGATGTCAATCGGCGAATACGATCGGGTAATTGGAGCTTTAGCAGCAGATTTTGAAGGTTTGGGCTACTAACGGATGTCCATCCAGTCTTACATTCAACCTTGGCATGGAAATGCGGTACGTCATATTCCCAAACTAGCTGTCGAGCAGTACGATATCTACGACTTTAGTTATGCAGGCAGAAGTGCTGAAAATCGTTGGAATCTCCAAGGTGAGCCAACACTATACTTAGCCAAAGAGAAAAATGTCGCTTTAGCTGAGTATGCCAGACACTTTAAAATCGATCGTACCCCTCAACTAGCACGACAGACACAAGAGCGAGTAGTGTATCGCTTTGATGTCCGATTAGAACGGGTGGTGAACTTATGTCAGTCGGAAGTATGGCAAGAACTATCCCTCATCAATGCCCCAGATTGCTTTAAAGATCGCGATGTAGCTAGAGCCTGTGCTAATTTTATTCGGTATACCACCACGGCAACCGCCATATTTGTACCATCAATGGCTTTTTTAGACGATCTCGAACAGTGGTGTTTAGTCTTATTTCTCGAAAAACTCCCCGCAGATGTTCGAGCTTTTCTACCTGGGGTAACAACAGATGGGATATTTAGGATCGAGTAAAGATCCTCCTACCTTCAATTTCGAGAGTAATACCAAATCAGAAAGTCGATCGATCGCGTTTGCGATCGATTTTTTTAGTAATATCGATCGCCAGATCTATCGGTATACCGTCAACCCTCAAGCAGAAAACCCCCTTTCTCTAGTAGTTGTTTAATTAAAATATCGCCAACAACAACTAACTAGAGGAACGCATGAATGGAAATCGTCGGGTATTAATTTTCGCCGATTGGGACAACATTTTTCTCGCCGCCAAAAGCTTTAATCGCAAATTAGACTGGCTACAAGTCAGAGACTATCTCGCCAATCCTAAAGAAGGACGCGAACTAATCGAGATGGTTATTTATGTAGGATTACCACCCGATCGCGAAAGATTTGAAGAACAGCGTAAAAACAAGGAGAAATTTGTCTATTGGGCAAAGGCTAATGGATTTATGGTCGTTACTAAAGAAGGCAAAGCTAAAGGCGAAGAATACGAAACTAATATCGATGTCGTCATGGCAATGGATGCTCTAGAACAAGCCCTCCAAATTAAACCAGATATCGTAGTTTTATTGACTGGAGATTCAGATTTTGCCTATCTCGCCGAAAAACTTCGCCGCCGAGGAATCAGAGTCGAAGTCGCATCTGTCGAACAATCACTCGGAAATGAACTCAAAAATTCCGCCAATAGTGTAGTCGATTTGATTGAAGTTTTCGATGGTTTACCACCCCAAAATAACGGTCGAGAGCATCACCGAATCGGTCACGCTAATGTATTTGATTAACCATCGAACGATTTAATTATGCAAACAGCCAATGGAAAATTAATTGTTACCGATCGCCAGGAACTAGATGCAGCCAAAGAACAGATTGTCACACTCGATCGCCGCAGCCAAAAGATTGAGAATCAACTGATTGCTTGGGAACAGCAAAAATCGGAGGTAATGCAAACAGTTAACTATATCAAAAGTTTAAATACTCAACATGCCCTATTAGAACGAAAAATCCAGCAAATTACTACTGATTTCAATCGTCAGAAAACCTATAACCAATTACTATCGATCGCCACAGTCGTCAGTTTGTGTGTGGGCGGACTATGGATTGGTAATAGCTTAAGCGATCGATCTAACTCATTACCAGCTAGCGTCCAAAAATCGACATTCGATCGACCGAATAAATCGCTGAAAACTAAGTAGTCTAAATAATCTATCAGGAGGAACAATGAGAGCAATAGTTAATGGCAAATTAGTCGATCTCCCCAATGGAGCTACCGTAGAAGACTTGCGATCGAAGCTACCAGAAATTGGCAACGATGACGTAATGGAAGAAGGATTTGGAGGAACTAAACCTCTGAAAAATAATGAATCTCTCAAAGAAGGATCTAAAGTTTGGACTGTTCCCAAAATCGTCAAGGGCTGAAGTAAATAATCCTTCGGCTTCGCTCACTTCGGCTAACGCTCAGTACGAGCAGTACAAGTAAGTAATAAGTAGAGGAATGTAATTATGGCGATCGTATTGAAATATCAACCCAGTGAGCGAATTGCTGCTGAATTAAAATCTTTAGAAAAAGTAGCTAAAAATATCATTGTGGGTAAAAAGACATTTGATAATGTTACTTACACAGCGATTTTAGTCAAAGGAATGCCTTTGTCATCTAATAAATTTGCCGTTTCTAATACAGATATCTTATTTCTTTTGCCCCCAGATTATCCCCGATTACCGCCAATCGGTTGCTATCTAAATTATGTTTGGAAAAGCGTCGGAGAAGGCGATCATCACTTCACTACTCAGAGTCATTATGGCGCACCTTTTTTAAGTGATGAAGGTTGGTATTGGTACTGTGTCGGATTAGGTGGTGGATTCAATCGCGAATGCTGGTTAAATGCTTGGCGACCCGATCGAGATCCCAATACGGGACATAATTTAGCCACCCTATTTATCACCGCTCGTCACGCCATTAACACTGATGATTGATTGTCAATCGAGTGATGTACGTTAAAAGATTAGAGACTGTTTAAAAATTGACATTCTTACCTTTTCGCCCCTTTCCCCTTTTCTCTTTACTATGAAAAACACCGAAATATCACTACATATTCCACCCTTAATGTGGCAACAATTACGTCGATCGATGATTGATGCCCGTACCCACCATGAAGAAACAATTGGCTTCCTATTTTGCGACCGAGATAAAGTCTCCACAGATCGCCTCCGTTATCTCCCCAAAACATGGGTAGTACCCGCCCCCGACTGTTACGAACTGCAATCAATTAGTGGATTGGTACTCAAACAAGATTTTCATCAATATTTAATCGATAGTTTCCTGAGCGATTGCCAATTAGATGTCGTTCATCTACACACCCATGCTGGGACAGATTTTCCTGAATTCTCGGCTGTAGACGATCGATATGAATCAGAATATGCTCGATTTCTCGATACTCAATTTAAAGCCCAGCCGCACCTAATTTCCGGCGTATTTGATGAGTCGCTCCAGCACGGACAATTCCGTATTTGGAATCGCCAAGGCACAGAATTCAAACCTGTCACTTTCTACAACTCCCTATTAGAATTACCCTCGATCGTTCGATCGTCTCAACCTCACAGTTCATTTCAAACCCGTTCATTGAGCGGAGTCGAAATGAACCCCACACCACTAGTTTCGACTTCGCTCAACCAGCGGTGGGGAGATCGCCCATCGATCGAAGTCGAAATGAGCAGATTCAGTGCGGATGAATTCGATCTGAATCTGGAAAATAACTCGATCGCACCCCATTTACCCTCTCCAGATCCGATGTTTGCCCGTCAAACCATCTTTGGCGCAACCGCACAACAACAACTCGGACAACTCACCGTTGCGCTGATTGGTTGTGGGGGAATTGGGTCGATTTTTGCCGAAACATTGGGACGATTGGGAGTCAAAAATTGGATTTTAGTCGATCCCGATCGCTTACAAACAGTCAACCTCAACCGAATGCCCGCTGCTACCGCCGAAATGGTCGCTGGTGGCTTGCATAAAGTAGATTACCTCGAACATCTCATCGATCGGATTTATCCCACCGTTGCCAGCGTCACAGCCATTCCAGATGTCATTGCCAACGTTACCGCCGACATCGCTGCTGCCGATCTGATCGTCGTCGCCACAGATAATCATTCCTCTCGCCAAATCACCCAAGAAATAGCCCTCAAATACATGCGCCCCCTAGTATGTTTGGGTACCCACATCGATGTCAAATCCGACGGTACGCCCAGAATGTATGCCCGCGTCACCGTGCCCCCTTTAGGTGGTGGTTGGTGTTTGATGTGTGGGAATATTATCAACCTCCAACGAGCAGCTTTAGAATCTGCACCAGCGGCGATCGATCTCATGGCAACTAAAGCTGGTTATTTAGATGGAGTCAACGATCCAGCCGTATTTTGGTTGAATGGTATCGCTGCAAGTACGGGTGTGGGAGTAATTCATGGGATGGTAAGCGGCTTTGTCGATGTAGATGCTGGAATTGACTGGATTTATGAGTTCCCCAATCATCAATGGCACAAAACAAATCCAGAACACTTACACACCGCTGATTGTTACTTCTGTTCGCAGCCTTCATCCTACTAGCGATCGATCTCAACTAATCGATCTATTTCCGAGCTTGCGCGAATCCCTAGTACCACTCAAATCCCTGGGAGGTTCGCGATCCATTGTCCTATAAGCCTTTGAGCGATTTGGATCGAAATTTATTGAGAATCGATCGGTCTTATTGACAGGTTAAAAATAGGTTCGCGCATTCACAGGCTATAATGCTCTCAGCACAAGCTTTTCAACAGCCTGCACTCTCACCGATCCTTTGCGATTGGACTTATTGGAAACAAGATTACTGGTACCCTCACCCCAATGCAGTTCCAGAACTCTCACCGATCCTTTGCGATTGGACTTATTGGAAAGCTCCTATAGGTGGCAATTGTGCCGGATCTCCTACCTCTCACCGATCCTTTGCGATTGGACTTATTGGAAAGTAATGAGAGTATTTAGAGGCGTTTAATGCTTTATCTCTCACCGATCCTTTGCGATTGGACTTATTGGAAAAGCGACGAATATCTCAATCAAACCGCCGCCATCAACTCTCACCGATCCTTTGCGATTGGACTTATTGGAAACTCATCGCGCCTACATGGCGGGGGCCATTACCGACTCTCACCGATCCTTTGCGATTGGACTTATTGGAAAGAATTTTTCATTAAATTCAGCCTCAGAGAAATTAATCTCTCACCGATCCTTTTCGATCGGACTTATTGGAAACTTAAGTATGAAATAAGAAGTATGAAGTAAAAAGTAGTCTCACCGATCCCTTGCGCTCGGACTGATTGGAAATTTCGTGTAATCGTCGAAACCTACAGTAGGGGCAATTCATGAATTGCCCCTACTGTAGGTTTCGACAATGTTGGAAGTTGGGAGTACTAAACAGAAATCCCCCTTTCCGTGGTGCTTGTTTAATAGTCATTAACGATTCCTAGAAGAGGGCAGATCGACTGATGACTAAAACGATCGAACAAATTAAATATAAGTGGGAAAATCGCATCAGTGTAGAATGTGCCCAGCAAAACAAAATCACTCAAATTACCATCTTAAACTGGCTCCTCGGCGAGCATCCAGAACAGTGGGAAACTTTCACCGATCGGCAATTAGAAAATGCCGAAAAAGAGATGAATTATCGTCTTTGCATCCTCAATCGACGCTATCTAGAAGCATCTCCAAAAGCTGCTTACAAGCACCTGATGGAACGATTGGGAAATTGTCGAGCGATCCGCGCTCGAATTCTGGCGGAGATTCCCATGAGTCGAGATCGAGATCGTCGAATTGTGGATGCCTTAGAAAAACTCGTTCAAGAAATGTTGCAAAGCGTTCGCGAAGCGTCTCGGTACGAGAGTCGATATATCCAACAGCAAATTGCGTGGATTAAACAATGCAGCCACATCCCCCACCTCCGAACTGCACTGCTACCTACCATAATTGAAGAATATTGTCTGCAATAAAAATCACGCTCGATATTTCCGATCGAGCATCAACAAATGCAACGAATTTATATCTAATTAATACAAGATATCAATGTTTTGCAATATACTTACTTCAAAAATAATACTCAAATTACCCTAAATACAGAGGTTCTGTAAGATCGATCTACTCTTTAGCTATCCTCACCATGACTAGATATACCGCCATCACCTTTGCCCCCGTCCAAGGATTTATCGAAAAATCGCGCAAACTTCGCGATCTTTATGGTAGCTCATTCATCCTCTCTTTTCTAGCTAAAACAATCTGTAACTATGCGACACAACAAGGTGCAGAGGTAATTCTCCCTGCGTTAATTGATGTAACTAGAGGGGTACCCAATAATATTTATTTGACTGGAAGTATCGATGAAAAAAGCTTAAAAGATACATTCGATCGAGCTTGGAAAGCATTAGTTAATACCTGTCGTCAATATATCGAGCAGGAATATCAAGGGTATTTACAGAATTCTCATTATCGAGCTTTACCTTGGAAACGGGAATGGGATTTATGGGAGAAACACACTTGGGAATTATTTATAGTTTGTGGCGAAGAAGGCGAAACTTTAGATGATGTACGGGGAAAAATAGCCGATCGCAAACAAGCGCGAGATTGGATCGGGATTAATTGGCGAGGTGAAAGTTCTACCCTCTCCGGTGCAGATGCGATCGCCTATCCCAATATGACTGAATACAATCCTAAAACTAGTCCTAACGCTGATGCCGAAATTAAAGAATTTTATGAATTTTTAAGTCAGAATTTACCAGACTCATCAGTAGAACCTAGAGAACGCTTGAGTATTCCAGAATTAGTGAAAAGACTGATTACTTACGTTCCAGTCAGACAGCAATTCTACGATAATTTTAGCGGACTAGAAAATCACGAACATTTAGCACAAATAGAGTATTTACGCACCTTTACTGAGATCGATCGCTGGGAAGGTTCCCGATGGACTGGCTGGTTTCAAGGTGATGGCGATCGGCTGGGAAAATATATATCTAGTTTAGTATCGGGCGAACAGGAAGCGACAGCAAGAGATACTAGATTGCAGAAATTTAGTCGCGATATGTTGCAGTGGGGCGAAGCATTACAAAGCCGCACCAATCGCATTTTAGGCGATCGGTTAAATGGACGAATTGTCTATGCAGGGGGAGATGACTTTTTTGGTGTTTTATACCGGAATTCTGAAGATGGATCGGCACTAACACCGCGAGAGTGCATCGAAGGATTTTGGTATCAATTTAACGCTCTATGGAATCAGTGCAATCGCCCGATATCCGTATCTACAGGCTTTGTCTGGGCTGCGCCTAATGTGCCTCAACGGGATTTATTGCAACACTTGAGAACGACTGAAAAATTAGCCAAAACCGAGGGACGCGATCGCTTGGCAATTCGGATTTTATTTAATAGTGGCAACTATTTAGACTGGAGTTGTCCCTGGCGATTTTTAGAACCCTTATTTACTAGCTATCACGATCGAGATGGTAATAATAAAAATTGGACGCATCTCTACACAGATATTGCCACACTAGAATCCCGCCATGCTTTTAGTAATGATGATAGCAGTATCGCTCAGGGGATTTTTGACATCTATTTCCCCCACTTTGAGCGGAATGATGCCGAAGATTGGTGGAATCAAACATTATCAGATGATACTTATCAACGTCTCGAAGGAGGACTGTTAGGTAATAAACCCAATCGAGAACGAGAGCAGCATCAACGCCGCGATCGATGGATTATTAATTTAGCAAAAGTAGGATTTCATTTATTTAGCTAACAGGCAATTAATCTAAATGACACCAATCAATTCATTACACCCCCGTTAGTTGAGCGTAGTCGAAACCAACAGCAACGGAGTTTTAAAACCCAGCCCCTACCAAGATAATAGTTAATAGATCGAGGATAATTAACAATATATGACAGACGAGAAATGTTCCTTACAATATCTCATCGTTATCAAACCATTAGGCATGTTATATGGTAGCGCAGGACCATTTCTATCACCTGAAAATTTAGTCGGTCGATCGGGGAATCGCTTTCCCCCCAGTACGGCAACTGTCGCTGGTTTATATGGAGCAAAATATTGGCAAGAAAAGGGCAGTCTTGACGATCTATTTATCGTCGGCCCCTTCTGGGCAAATATCGATAAACCAGCGGCATTTTATGTGCCAACACCATTGAATTTTCGCGTCCAGCGGAATATAGCTAATGATAGTTATGAAATCGTCGAACGCTGGCAATGGAATGAATCTCAAGGTTGGCATCTTTCCTCTGATACCAAAGAGAAAAAATCACTAAATAACTCCTGGGTATCGATCGATAATTGGCACCAATTACAAGCACCAGAAATTACATCTACATCACCTATTCCGGTTATCCCCTCCACCAAAATATGGGAATACCATCCCCATCTTCACCCTAAGTTAGAAGATGACGAACGCCATGTAGTCAGACCGATCGAAGATAATGACTTACCCGCTCAACAAGGCAGCTTATTCCTCGAAAATGCGGTACAACTGCACCCCGACTGCTGTTTAGTCTATCTCAGTAGTCGGAAGCTACAAACTGGTTGTTATCGCTTTGGTGGTGAAGGGCATTTAGTAGACATTGAATGCCACGAGATTCCCCCTGAAAGCTCGATCGCTAATTTAATGCAGCAACCAATGGGCGACTGTTTTAGCATCCTCACCCCTGCAGTATGGGGCACACAGCGGCTATCTTATCGCTTTCCCACTCCTGGCGGCAAAGAACCACCGCAATCCCCCTTATACCCCTTATCAAACACTATTCAATCAGACGCAAGCAACAACACCGAGTCATTTTGGTCGATTTCCGCCCTGATGACAGAACGCCCGATTCCGTTCCGATTTCGCTTGGGTGGAGGAGGTAAAACCAAACGCCTCTCGCGGGGACGATACGCAGTACCAGCAGGCACCGTATACCGAGTAGACACAGAGATTCCAGCTTGGACACAATGGCAGAAAGAGTGGTTTCCGCACGAAGGCTATTCTTATCAACATTGGGGCTGCGGGTTTGCACTACCTTTAACATTACCAACTAATTCTTAATTATTATGTATCAAAGAGCCTACGGTATTATTGAAACCCTCGCTCCGCTCCATGTTGGCGCGAGTGCGGGCGAAGAAGCCGGAAATTTGAATCTAATTTTTCGCGACCAATTTACGCAAACGGGGATTATTCCAGGGAGTTCGATTCGCGGAAGGTTTCGGGCAGATATGCGATCGAAACGCCTGAAAAATCCACTCGATCGAGAGATCCCAAAACCGATCGACGATCGTTATTGGTATGGACATGAAGCTATTCAAGGACGCGAGGATGGCGGTACGACTGAAGCGATCGTTAAATTTGAATATGCTTCTCTAGTCTGGCTACCCGTATTTTGTCCGGGTCAACCCGTCGTGTGGGTGACTTGTCCGCGCCTGCTCAAACGGTATAAACAAATCGTGGGCATCGATGCGCCGATTCCTAAGCCTTATACCGCGCCTGCCAACCTCCGCGCCAGACGAGTAGACGGTACCACCCAAAAAGTACTGTTCTTTAATTTAGGATTTCTGACGATCGATCATACTGCCGATTTGAGTGCATGGATACCCGAACAAATCGATATCGATCGCAATTTATTAGTAGTAGTTGGCAATGAAGATATCGCCCAAATTCACGATATGGCTCTGTATCGTCAAAGTCGAGTGAAATTAGAAGATGATGTCAAAAAAGTTGCAGGTAGTGCATTTTTTAATGTCGAAGCTTTGCCAGAAGGTTGTATTTTAATTTTCCCGATCGCCTTAAAAGAATTGGGATGGAAAGAATTAGATCTAAATAAACCGCTTTCGCTCTATTTTGGTGGGTTGGAATCGGTGGGATTCGGTCGTTGTCAAGTGAGATTGGGAGGTAATTAAACTATGGCTTGGGAATCTTATAGTTTGGATCGCTACGCTCAAGAGTTAGTATTGGCTGCTAAAAAACGCAGCCCCGACTCGCTCAATCAATCCCATAAAATGCGGCTGGCTGTATCTTATGGGCTGGAACGTTTCTGGGGCGAACACTTTCGACTCAAGGGAGATCGAGAGCGCAAAGATGTTTACTGGCAAGAAGTTTGGGAGACTTTAGTGAAGGTAATGGCGACCACTGGAGTCAAAATTCCTAACGATCGCATCCCCGATCGAGAAGGACGAGAACAGGTTGAGGCAATCGAAGGGATGAGCAAGAAATTATGGAGTTTGAGTCTAGAAGACCAACGGGTAACTCTCGCAGTACTCAAAGAACTGTGCGACGCATTAGTGTGGTGGACTCAACGTTATAAGTAAAGGTGAAATTAAGATGATTACCAATCCCGAACGACACATTCCTCGGCTATTTCGCAGCCAAATACCCGGACGCTGCCAACTCCAGTTTATTAACAGAGATGGTGAAAACCACCCGATCGAATGGATCGATGAATTGACTTCCGATGCCTATACCCTCGAAGACAAAACCGATCCAGAACTTGATGATACCCAATCGAAAGAGTATCAAATTAGTTGGCGATTTGTGACCAATGGCGGTCAAGATGATAGTACGATTCGTCCCGCGCTCGGTAAATTTGGCATCCCTGTCTATCCTGGCAGCAGTATGAAAGGAGCCTTCCAGCGTGCTTGTAACCGCGAACAGATCGATCGCTATTGTGGTCGTCAGCTCGCTGGGGGTGACTGCGAACCAGGAATCTTGCGCTTTCATGGCGGATATCCTGTAGATGATACTTGGCAAGAGAATCTCCTCGATATCATCCATCCCCAACAAGATTGGCAGCTCAAAAGTAGTAATAGAGGTGGTGGGGCTTTTTGTCAGATTTCACTAGATCGACCGCAATTGCGGTTTACAATTTCGAGTAATATTCAGTTAGATGAAGCTGAATGGGAAACGATTTGGCAACTGTGGGAAGCTGCACTCGATCGCGGCATCGGTTCGCGCGTTAGTGCTGGCTACGGTCGAGTGACCGCACAAAACACGTCAGCATTTTACAGTGCTTATTTGCACGGCGAAGGCGCAGCAGCCAAATTACTCAACGGTACGGGAGAATTTCGCCCGAATATTTTTAAAGCAGTGGTACGCGGTCACGCACTAAGAATCTTCGGTGGATTAACAACTGCCGACAATGCCGAACTTGCGGTAGAGCAACTATTTGGTGGCATCAACCAGAAAAATAATACAGTGGGGCTATTAGGAATTAATTTTGTCAATCGATACGAGCCTAGAATCGAGCGATTTGGTCCTGGCAACTGGCAGGTGCCGAGCTATGAAGTAGCAGGCGAATTACGATGGATGTTGACAGCAGATTTAGCAGAAGCCGAACGAAAAAAACTGTTATTTCTGATTCGTGGCCTAGTCAGATTTGCAATGGTGTTTGGCGGGTTTGGTAAATCATGGCGACGCGCAGACCACCGGATCTTTTTACCCAATTATAATAATGAAGGAACTCGCGATAAGCCATTAATCGGTTGTCATTGGGAGTGGGAACAAAGATCTTTAACTAATAACTACGCGGTTAATGATGTCAAACAGATAACACAGTTTATCGAGCGATTGCGAACTACTGCTAGTGACTGGCTCAAACTTAGAAACATCCCAGCGATTAATACGCCAGCAAATTGGCGAGAAGCATGGCACCCACGCCGCGTTCAAGTCTGGGCGCGCGAAGCCGAATATGATGGAAATTCCTTAGCAATTAAGTGGTTTCATGGAGACTATACCAAAGGTAGTTCGATCGCCAGATCGGATTTAACGGGTGGCTTTATCGATAGAACTACCAAAATTGGTAGAATTTGGCACCGTATGTATCCGCTCGTGGAGTTGGAACCTTCCACCAAAGATACCACCAAAAACATTGCTAAAAAAATCGATGGCTTTCTAGAAATTCTCACAATTTTTCCTGATAGTGATATCCCTCAATGCCAGCCATTTTTAAAGTTTTTAGCAGAGCGAAGTGAATTCACCAAAGTTTGGGGTGATTAGTAACGCGAGTTGTTACCTATAGCCTCAGAGGTTAGAAACCGTAACTCATAATCAAGGAAATATGTATCATCAATTTATTAGTCAACTTCAACACCCAGATCGCGATTTTCAATTAGTCTGGCCAGAAAGCTAACTTTACCAATAGTATGTTCAATTGTTAAAATCTTGGTGCCAGATGGGAAAGTACACTTTCTGGCACCATGTCATTCTAGGAGTGTGGAAAAACAACCAGTTGAGGCATAAACCAAAAATGACTGGCATCCACAAAGTAAAGTTACTTACTTCTAGATGTTGTAAATA
>NZ_PVWO01000325.1 GCF_003003845.1 Chamaesiphon polymorphus CCALA 037
CTTGTCTCGCTTCCATGGTCGGGAAACCCGACCGGAGCGAGCCGCTCCCCCAAACCCCCTCCAAAGGGTCAAATAGTGAGAAGCGTAGCGCGCTTCGCATTAGCAATACCACTTTGGGTTATTAATCTGTGGGTAATGCATAGCTTATAAAGGGGGGCTTTCTTACTCCCTCCCTTGCTTAGTGTCTATCCGCTTTATAAGGGGAGGGCTGGGGTGGAGTAACACAGACTACGCAGCAACTCAAACAAATTTTCCCTATCTCCCTAGAATGAACAGCACATTATCCGACCGTAATATCTTGTCGCAAGTGCGAGATATTTTCTTTAGCGAAACTTGTCAATATATCCTCAAACGAACGCTCCAAGCAATTCTGACTCTGTTGCTGGCGTCGATCCTCTGCTTTGCCATCATTCAGTTATCGCCGGGTAATTTTCTCGACACCCTCAAACAAAACCCGAAAATTACACCCCAACGGATTGAGGAGCTGACACGACAGTTTGGATTGAGCGAAAAAAAAGATTTTCCAACTTTGGTAGAGCAATATACGAGATGGTTGAGACGAGCGTTGCGGGGAGATTTAGGTTTGAGTATGTTGTACTTTCAACCCGTGACGTTATTGATCGGACAGCGGATTAGAGCGACTCTGGAACTGGCGATCGCGTCAATTATTTTAACGTGGGCAATTGCCATTCCCTTGGGGATTATTGGAGCTGTAAATCAAAATAAATTTATCGATAAATTCCTCCGCGTACTTAGTTATACCGCTCAAGGGTTCCCGAGTTTTGTCACGGCTTTATCGTTATTAATCGTCGCGCAAATTTGCTCGCCACTGTTACCTGTAGGTGGAAGAACCAGTATCAATCATCAAGAGTTATCCCCGATCGGTCAATTATTAGATATATCATGGCACATGATTTTGCCGACGATCGCGCTAACTATTACTGGGTTTGCGGGCTTGCAACGGATTACGCGGGGGGAATTACTCGATGTCTTGCGTCAAGATTATATTCAAACCGCTAGAGCCAAAGGGTTGCCAGAAAATCGGGTTATTTACGTCCACGCACTGCGTAATGCGATCAATCCATTAGTGACGTTGCTGGGATTTGAATTTGCCAGTTTGTTGAGCGGTGCTTTTATTGCGGAATTTTTCTTTAATTGGCCGGGATTAGGTAAACTAATTTTGGTAGCAGTAACGGGTAAGGATCTGTATCTGGTAATGGGTAGTCTGATGATTGGGGCAATTATGTTAATTATCGGTAACCTGTTTGCTGATTTACTACTCAAATTTGTCGATCCTCGGATTAAATTAGCCGATCTTAAGTAGTAAGCTGTTGGATAATAAGTAGATGTCCCTAAATATTTATTTAGTCGATAATGCCTGAAACCTAGTTGGTGGGCAGTGCCCACCCTACTTTTGAAGTCTATATTCAATTTGAACGATGATAATTTAATTTGATTTTTGTCGATCGGGTCTAACTATATCTACTATTTATCCTAGCCCAAAACCAGACACGAATGATAGTGCATCTTGGATTTGTTGCCAATAAATATCTTCTAGAATTCCTACTAATCCTAAAACTCTTTGCCCATCGATCGATCGAATTTGAGCGACATCTAGAAATCGATCTTTATCTAAACCATTACTACTGCTAGCTGCAACATTCACTACATATGGTGCTTGCTTCGTACCAGGACGAAACGGAATCGCGATCGTCAGTTGACCGTATTGATTCATCGTATCATTTTGCAGAATCAAGCAAGAGCGAGTTTTTTGAATCTCAGCACCAATAGTCGGATCTAGCTTTACCCAGCGGATTTCACCACGTTGATAAGTTAGAGTACCATTAGGCATCGATGCCATCTCCAACTAGTCGATCCCATTCGGCAATCTCGGCTTGATACTCTGGATCTTGACTATCTGCTTGAAGAGCTGCGATTGTTTCTCTTTCTAAAATTTTCCGTCGCTCTTGAATAATCAGAGCATTCAAATAATCGCTACGATTACCTTGTGCTTGTCGATCGATAAAAGATAGTAACTCTCGATCTAGGGTGATAGCAATTTTTTGTTTCATAATCTTAATTCATAAGTATGATACTATTATCATACCCTGGATCGAGATCGGAAATCTGCCCATACAAATCTTGGATGATTTTTATCGATTTGAATTCAATTTGGCTCAAGATCGTTTATTTGGTTTTTGTCGCGAGATAGACTCGTTAGCGTTGGCGGAAGCCTGCCTTTGGCACAGCGTATCGTAGGCAATCGAATGGAGGTTATTGGTGCAATCTACATCCATAGCAAAGCTAGGTTACAAATTGAGTTGCTCGATCGATGACAACACCTGTACTAATGACTCGACCATTAGATGTGGATGATAATCGGCTCCTGGTGGTTCGAGATTGCCGTATTCAGCCAGTGCGCGCTTGAACCAAATTGTCTGCATTCCCAGTTGGCGCGCGCCAAAAAAATCTTTGCGGGGATTATCGCCGATATAGACGCTAAATTCTGGTAAACTATCGAGTTTTTCTAAGACTAATTTAAAGGGAGCCGTACTCGGTTTCCAATTTTCTCGCCCCAGACTGTCGGAAAATACCACTGCATCAAAAAAACTGTTTAGTCCTAAAGCCGACCATTTGCGTTGTTGTACGCCTAGATAACCATCGCTGACTAAGCCAATTTTATAAGACCCCACCAGTGTTTGCAATATTTCGACAATTTCTGGAAATGGCTCGATCTTGGGGGTGTGTTGGCGATAGACATCGAGTAGAGTGGGAACGATATCCGATCGATCTTTATTGTGCAACGTCAACCAGCGATCGAAAGTATTATTCCTAACTCCCTCGAAATATAAATTGGCTAGCGTGGCATATCCCGTGACTGCTTCGATTCCTAAATTTATCGCCGCCCAATCTGCAACTGCTTGAAAACCACTCAAAACATAGTCTCGTTCTGAATAGAGCGTATCATCGAGATCGAAGACGATCGCTTGGAGCTTAGGCATAAATGGTTAAGAGGCAATCTCGCTACCTTTGACAAAGATAGCGTCATCATAGCGTAACATGGCCAAGCCATCTTCCCACTCATCGATGCCAACTTTGGGATTGTCACCCGCGCATAGCTGCATCAACCAACTGGGGAAGTCTGCGCCAGCTCGATAAGATAAGGGATAACCGCCTCCAAACCGAGGGTTGATTTCGATAAACACGATCTCGCCATCTGGCTGCAAAAAGCACTGAACTGTAATACAACCGATCGCGCCTGGCAATGCTTCGACTACTTGTTTGGCGGCGGCAATTAACTGCGGATTTTTGACAGTGATGCCTTTACTAATTTCTCCCGCTCTAGTTTCGATTCTCAATCGCGGGACGATCGAAATAACATTACCGTTGAAGTCAAGTAACACGTCGATCGTATATTCTTCGCCGACAATTGCTTCTTGAATTATCGCATCTTTGACGTAGTTGGTGAAAAAGTTTAGCTCCGAGCGATTCTTTACATAATACACTCCGACGCTAGAACTGCCAGTATCTGGCTTGACTATCAAGGGAAAATCTCGATCGGTAACTTCGTTTAGTTCGTAGACTTTAGGCGTTTTCACCCCTGCTTTTTGAAAAAAGATCCCAGTCTGCTTTTTGCTATAACAAATTTCATTGGCTCTCACCGATGAAATTAACAATCTAATTCCTCGATCGCTAAATTCTTGCTGGTGGAGCGAGAGTAAATGTAGTTCGGTATCGATTAGTGGAATCAGGAGATCGATCTGATGTGAATCGCAAATATCGAGCAACCGCTCGATGTAATCTGGCGCATCAATGCGGGGTGCTAGCTCGGCTCGATCGGCTAAAAATGATGCTGGAGCGGTTTTCTTGAGATCGGCAGTAACGATTTTGCCTGTAATGTTCGATCTATACATCGACTGGCGAAATGCTTTTAGTAGCTCAACTCTTCGTCCGACACTTGTCAGTAAAATATTCATGAATATTGCTGGTTTCAATAAGTTTTAGCTTGGATGTATGTGCTTCATTGAAATTTCAGTTGACGATATTCTCAATTGATAATTTGAATTGACCTTTGGCAAGCAATTTCTGTTCCATCTTACATGCTCGGTAACATTTGTGCATGTATAATTTTATATCTTCTGCCGATTTTAAAGTGCTGGTAGTAGCCATGAGGTAGCTAATTTTATAACAATAATATCCGAACGTTACTAACCAGCTAACGTTGCATCATTACATAATATGCTAACTAATACGATTGTTATCTAAATCTATCGATCGACCGATCCGGTAGTGTGTCTGCGAGCGACGATTATCTTGATAATTATATGCAATTAGCGTTGATATCTCATCCCTGGTAATTGTATAACTAAACCGAGTAACTCTAACTGAATTAACATACTCGACACACTCGCCACGGGCAGTTCTGACTTCAAGACAATATCATCAAAATTAGTTGCATCGCTACCGATCTGCGCCCAAACTGGCTGGAGATCTGCGGGTACGTTTGGTGCGGCGGCAGTTGTCGCAGTGCTGCCTAGTGTCCCTGATGAGGTCGGGAGATCGAAAGCTAATTGGAGTTGTTGGGTAGTGCCGAGTTGGGGGATAGCTGCGAGTAATTCTAGTAGCGGATCGAGGCCGAGAATGGGCTGTGCGCCACGACTGAGTAGTTCTAGACACCCAATGGCTTTTGGGTTGTCGATCGAGCCAGGAAGGACGTAGACATCGCGTCCGAAGTCATTGGCTTGATGGGCGGTAATTAGGGCACCAGATCGCGTCGGAGCCTCAATCACGATCGTCACGCGACTCAATCCGGCAATAATCCGATTGCGAGCGGGAAAATGACCGCGATCGGGTGGCGTATTGGCGGTATATTCGCTAACAATTAAACCGTCGCGCTCGATCTGGGCAGCGAGAGCTTGGTTGCGCGGCGGGTAGACGATATTGAGTCCGCTACCGACGACGGCAATAGTGCGCCCGCCAGCTTCCAAACAGGCAGTATGCGCTTCGGTATCGATGCCCTGCGCCAATCCGGAGACGATCGTAAATCCTTTCATCGCTAGCAGTTCGCTAATTTTTCGCGCCCAGCGTTTGCCATAATCGGACGGATCGCGAGTACCGACGATGCCGACAGTCGGTGCTTCGCCGCGATTTTCGGCGAGAGATACTTGCCCGCGATAGTACAAAACGCTCGGTGCTGAAGGAATTTCGCTCAATAAACGCGGATAATCGGGATCGATTCGCGTCCACCAGTGGGGATTGTCGATCGCATGTTCGAGTAATAACCGATCGGGATCGATGCGATCGCGGGCTGCGACGATTTTATGCGCCGATTGTACGCCCACGCCATCGAGGGCGAGTAAAGCATTGGCATCGACATGCCAAGCAGTTTCTAGATTGCCAAATTGCTGGCGAATTCGCTCTAGTAAAATTGGCCCGACTCCAGCAACTAGCGACCAAGCCAACCAATAAATACGTTCTCGTGACATGCCATCTCATTCCCGCGCGTTCGGTCTATTATTATGCCCATAATTTGGTGTCGATTGAGAACCATTCAATCGGCGATTTATAACTCGAATGATTCTAAATAGAGCTGCTAATAGTTCTCAATAATTAATTGAGAGTTGTCATAAATTCGGTATTTATAGATCTACACAAATCGACTGACCGATCGATATGATAAGGAACGATTAGGTCGCTTGACAGTTATACTAATCTCGATCGCTAAGAATCCGCATCTTTTATCCTTACGAGCCATCCCAACTCTGCCGTTTCGAGATCGGCTAGAGGAGTATATTTATGGGTACTTGGCAGCAGTAGGAACGATCGCCAGTCTACAAGCAAATTTCCGTCTCAATCGCTAGATGTCGTATAGGTGAAATTTTGACCGAACCTACTTACCTCGAACCAGATCGCTACGATCTACCACTACCATTAATTGGATTCGATCCGCCCGCTGCCTGTGAAACACATCCATTCGAGATTTCGCCACCAGACACCGCAGCGACACAGCAGCTTATTTTTCGATCGCTAACGCAGATTCTCAGTCCGTTGGGTGTCAAATTTAAGTTGTCGATCCAAAGTCTGGTGCCGATGTCCGGATCGATACCAAGCGATAGTCAAGAGCACACTATTTTACAGTCGCCAGATCTCTACTTCCAGGCGTTAGAATATCGACTGTTGGTAGTATGCTACTCCCCAACTAGTTTGGATTCCCAACTGATTGCCGAGCCGCTAGCAAGGGTATTGCGCGCGATCGAACTTCAAGGTTTTCAAGAGGCAATCGTCCAATATTCGCGATTTTCGGCTCTCCAGTCCGCACCGAAGAGCACTCAACTTGCCGACTGGCGATTGCGAATCGATCTGACACCAGCAACGACGAAACTCAGTCGTTGGGCGCGCTGGGGCGACGTCCAAGCAATCACCCAGTTACTCAATGTCGCGCTGGCATCAGCAGACATTCAAGTCAGTGCCGTCCTCAAAAATCTCACCTTACAGATTTTTTGTACGCTCAAAGACGATCTCGATCGTAAATTTCCTGCTAAAAAAATCGTGCTAGATGCGATCGCGCCGTTACTCATTTCGCTCAACCCGCAAGGGATTCAAGGTGCGACGATTCATGGCGTCCAATTTCAACCGGAACTTGGGGGTCAAATTGAGTCGCCACCAGTATGGATTCATTGGCTCGATTTACCTGCTTTGGGCGATCCGAAATTTTCGCTGACACCGATACTATTAGCCAGTCGCGGCGATGAAGATGCCCTGACTTTTATTTTGGAGCGATTGCTCAATCCCGATTTAGAACGGTTTTTGGACATCGGCGGGGGGAGTTTATTTTTTCT